>NZHF01000007.1 GCA_002691305.1 Gammaproteobacteria bacterium
ACAGATCCTAAGAACTCACATTCAAACTCAACTCTAAACTGTTGATCTGATGTGTTTGCAATTGTTTGTGCTTTCCATTTATCATCCCTACCAGGCACTTCCGACCAGTGAACATCAGTCGGTACATATTCATTTTTACTTCTTTCCGCATCGTGCCACATACGGTAGAAGTGATTCATTCCGTGGGGGGTCGAGACAATAATGACTTTAGTACTTTTACCAGAAGTAATAGTAGGATAAACAGAGGCAAAAAACGAATCAGCAATATGATTTGGAACGAATGCAAACTCATCCAAAAACAANATATTGAATGACATTCCTCGAACAGCTGAGGCAGATGTTGAAGCAGCCAGGATTTTGGAACCATTTTCTAACTCTAGTGAACCTCTATTCCATGCTAATACACCTTGNTGCATCCACTTAGGAACATTCTCATATGCAGTTTGTAGTCTGCCAAGAAGTTCCCTTGCGGTTGCTGCCTTGTTAGCAAGAATACCAATATTTACACTATCATTGAATAGTAGATAATGCAACAGATAAGATATAACAGTTGTAGACTTACCTGTCTGACGAGGCATCTTACAAATGTTGAATCTATTTCCATGAAAATTCTCAATTAACTTTTGCTGGAAGTCATAAGGTTCAAATGGCATTAAACCTTTATCAAGAGTAACGATCTTGACATGATTCTGTGCAAAGTAAACNGGGTCTTCCCTACATGCCATAAACTCAAGAATCTGTTCTTGAGTAAACTCTATAGTAGTATTTGCCCGTTTTAGATTGGGGTTACCTAAGTATATTTCGTCTCTTTTCATAATAAAAAAATAATAATTACGATCCTATTCGCAAGAACGGTTGACCAGGAACATAGTCTGTACGTTCATAGTTCCAAACCTTACAACCAGGATAAACCTTACTCACTTGTGTTATTACTTCCTTTTTAGATGGTTTTGATACTTGTGGGAAGAACATCTTAATCATATAGTTTCTTCCTCTCCATGCCAAATAAACATCTATAAGATTACCTATTTCAGTTGGTATTCTTGTAGCCTCATCAAGTACACCTACTAATGGTTCTGGTTTAATAAGATCAATTGATTCAATCTCTGTTGGTTTATAATCATTTCTCCAATCATCTACGAAAATATTATACCCNANATCAATATTATTCTCAGCAAACCATCCTCTATTTACTTCTAATGCATAACGAATATTGCCATCTGGATAGACNGGAGAAGATCTTAATGGTTCTAATTGCTTAATACTTTCTATAACTCCTTCTTCAGTAACGAATGCAATATCAAGAGGAATAGTAGTATGTCTCATATGAAAAGAATGCTCACCATCTTCTGCAAATGCAAAAAGCATTCCAGTATCTTGTTCCAGACTTTCCCTAAACATCAAACCCAAATCAAACTCTGCTTGGGTATTAGGNATTTCTATTTTTAAAGGTAAGTTAATCTTCATGATCCTCCTCCATTAGAGCCAGCACCGTTCCCACCACCATTACTGCTGCTGCCGCCATTACCACCGTCCACACCGCTATTACCATTAGTTGTGTTTCCATTAGTTTTAGTCTCTCCTTCTTCTGAGTCGTTTTCTAATCTTCCTCTCGCACCAACATAATATCCACGAGGAATAGGTTTACACTTTTTATCCGTGAAACACCAATATTTACCAGAAGGACAAGTTTTAAACTTGGTTTCTTCCATGAATTGTGAATAATTCTTCATAGTTCGTTGCCTAGCACTCTCGTCTTGCATGTTGACATACTCCTTAGAAGCACCTGTCATAGTATCTATATCCTGAAGGGTTAGTTTCTCTACAGGAAAGATATTAGACAATCTATAATTCAACCCATAGGGTGTTTGATAGTCCTGAGTTAATGTATCATCATCAATAGGAAAAAGATACTTATCAAATTTAGCAACACCACCAGTAACATTGGTAGGTTGTTCTTTAAGAAAGTCTCTGAATTTCTTCATTGATTCTGTTGTTTGATTAGCTTTGCTAAGTCAGAAGTAGACCCAACAAACAATGCATTATTAGTAACATTGGTTGTTTTAGTCTTCTCTTCTTCAACATCCTTCAGTTTCTTCTGAAGATCCATTAACTTATCAGTTGCATCAGATACACTCTTAATCAACTGACCAGCAACTTCATATGCTCTTGGTTGCTCAGTTTCTTGAGCAAGTTCGAGAATACCATCAATTGCTTCTTGACCTTTTTCGATAATACTATAAAGATTACCTCTTGTATAGTCATAATCTTTTTCAACATCATTCTTAGTCAACCTGTCTGGTTTTTCTTTAACCACAGGTTTAGGTTCTTCAGGAACCACTTCAGGAGTGATATTAAATGCTTTATCTAATTGTTTCATTAGAATGTAGTCCCATCGAATCCGAAGTCGTCACCTTCTTCGATAAGAACGCTATCTGCCTCAGTAATAGACTTAATAGCATCCCCTCTCAAGTGACCAACTGCAGTTGTACTATCTTGTCCTCTTTCTATTGTTATCTCATTACCATCCTTAGACTTAATCCATATCTCTTCACCACCAAGATCTGCATATAACTTACCACTTGATGGGATAGTTATCTGTGAAGAATCCTCAACAGTAATCTTAGTATCTGTTAGAGAAATATCATTTGCAAGGTTCGCTATGATAGCAACATCACCTGTGTAGTTCTTAACTGCTCTTGGAGTAACAGAGTAAGTAACATCTCTTGCTGCTGTACCTCTCTTCTCTCCAGATAGATATGTAACAGTAGACTTCTTGATGATATCCTTGGTAGCAGATGTAACAGGACCAAACATATAAGTCTTAGCAGTAAATCTTAAAGTATAAAGAAGTACTCTTCTCTGAGTAAAGTCTCCTTCATAATCATCCTGCATTGTAATATTTTCTAATATAATNGGAACATCTCTTTTTTCGTTAATAGCACCAACCAAATTTACTGATACGTTATATGCTGGTTGAAAATAAGGTAATATTTGTTCTGTAATCTGTAATGCATCATCATTCAACTTACACATAATAGCAAGTTCAAATTGCATATTATATGGTACAGGCATAAAAACTTTAGTTGTTTCTTTACCATCAGTTGGATCTTTTACAGTATATCTTTGTGTCGTTGTAACCTTTCTTGCAGGATCATATGTAAGACCTGTAAACTCAAATGACATTCTAGGTAATGTCATTGCAGTTGCNTTATTAAGATCAGGTGATTGCTCTAATCTTGCCAAGAANTTTTGNGTAGGACCNTATGCCANTGGCACTTTGATACTAGAATTTTCCTGCTTAACAGTTATACCGTTAAACAAAGTACCAAAGGAAATAATAGTCCTCCTAAGAATTTCGTTATAAAAATACTCAAACATTGTTATAGTCCTGGTATCTTATTTAGGGAATACCGAATGGATTGGTTTCTGAGAAGTCTAAAATCTTATCTGCTTCCGTTTCTATATCAAAATTATCTGCAAATTCATCACTATCTGGCATATCATCTGCTCTCCTTAATGCATGAGATGCACCTGATATTGCTCCAACAATCTTCTCTCCAATAGAGAATGTTCCACTAANNGAAGCAANTTCTAATTCNTTNNTAACNGTATTCCAAGATCTTACTCTTCCAGTAGCACCACTNACAGNACCTGTTACCATTTCATTNAAGTTATANTCACCAGTAGAATCTAATGATGGATCACCAATAGTAATATTTGGTGCTAATGTATATCCTGCACCAGCATTAGTTACATTGATAGCAATTAGACTTCCTGCAGCATTTAACACACCAACACCTGTAGCAGTGGTTCCTACGCCTATAGGAGCACTAAAGGTGATTGTAGGTGCTGTAGTGAACCCTGAACCGCCTGTAGTAAGTGTAACTACCCCAACAGTCCCATCTCCAATATATGCTGTTCCAGCAGCACCTGTACCACTAGTGCTAGTGATAGCAATACCTGGAGCAGTAGTATATCCAGAACCTGGATTAACTATATCTACTCTCTGTACTGATTTCTGATTAGCATTTACATTCAAGTTACATACTTGTATACCACCAATCATTACTGCAGTTAATATACCTGTTACTCCTCCACTAGGTGCAGATGATAATCCAACAACAGGTGTGTCAAGATACCCACCTCCCCTATTAGATAGAGTGATATATGTGATACCACCTGTAGGTATTACTCCTGTATATGCAGATGCAGTTGCACCTGTTCCCACTAATGAAAGTGTTTGTGTTACTCCAAGTATTGTAGAAATGCCATCTTCTGATTCACCATCTGCTAAATTATCTCCAACTAATTCATTATCAATCTCCTCAACACCAGTTGCAATAATCTCATCCTCGTAACGGAAGAGTTCACAACGCAGTTCATAAACATAAGTGTTCTGTAACTGATAGAATGGTTTTTCATGCTCTACAAACTTAATCTCAAATAATCTATCTCCCAAAGGGAAGTAAATCAAGTCTCCTTCCTTTGGTCTGGTTGTTAATTTTACATTCTCTTCTCCTTTCATCAATGGAGAAATATATGTCTCAAATCTTTCCTTTGATATAATAAGAGTTACCTCATTTGTTTGCTGAATACCAAACTTAGATAATAATACTGAGTTGTCTTGATATCCATCAAAGTTATCAATATATGCTTCTATAGGATATGCATCATCAAATTTAGAAGATACAACCTCTTTGATAACACTTTTTTCTCCCATATATTTTCTAGGAAGATAATGTATATTAACACCATACATCCTCAACTGTTCGTTGATTATATCTTGTATCAGATTTTGTTCTGATTTAGCACCTTGTTGGAAGTATGGATTAAGCACTATACTAACCTACCATGTCTAATGGTGGCAATTCGTAAGTATTAGACATTTGCTCTCTTATGTTATCCAGTTCTTTCTGAGCATCATCATAGATTTGCCGTCCATTCAACTCTACCCCACCAGGTAATTTAACTCCTTGGAACTTAAGTAAATTTTGACCCCATTGACGTTTAACTAATTGAGTCAAGTATCTTTTTAGGAATGAATCATTCCAAACTCTTACATAATCATTTGGATTTGCTGCTCTATAGCAATCCATAACAATATAATCTCCCAATTGAACATTACTCCAATCAACATCCATATACAATCTATCCATTCTTTGATTGAATCTTATCTGTTTTTGCGTTGTTAATAAGAAATCAATATCTGACAAATAAGTCTTTGTCATTGCATATGTTAATAATTCTGTAGCACCCCAATAATAAATATCATTTAAAAACATCTGATATTTAATACTGAACATACCACTTGACATGGAATTTGTACCATCATAGTGAAATATCTTAGTAACACCAATAACTTCTGGAGGTACTTGTAGATAATTACTATTTTCTTCCCAGTCAAACTCCATTGAAGCACCGTCAATAGTTGCGGTTGCTGTAGTAGTTGTTATACCTGCTGTTGGATCATTATTTCCTCCCCTTGCTCTTCCCCTATCAATATCATTCTGAGTTATCTTATACTTTAAGAATGCTTGTGATACACCATCAAAATGTCTTTCCTGAAAATACTGAACAGCATCATCAACCAAGTCACTAACTTGTTCATCAGCAACGTTAATCTCCAATACAGGAGCACCAAGTTGCCTCTTGCAATAATCTATTAGTTGTTGTCTACTTGCTGGTTGTGCCATTTACACAGATGCTCCTTATATAATATTTAGGGTGTAGAAGAAATACCTGCATAAACCAGGATATTTCCATTGACTAACTTACTAATAGTACTCCCAGTTTTCACATTTACATCATAAACATGCCTACCTTCTGATAATGTTCTGGTATCTTCTTCAGACATTGAGATCTTTATTTTGCCTCCCAATGCACTGGTAACACCAACGGTGAATGTCCCAACAGCACCGAACGTTGCACCCACTGCGACGCTCTTTGCCATTTGAGAAGTTCCAGTATATCCAGTAAAATCAAAAGCAGTATTACTAGTATCAACAACAGTGAATGTTGTTTCAAAACTAGAACCAGTAGTGATTACTAGATTTGCTGCTGCAGGAACACCTGCGTCAGTATTAAAGGTTATATTCTTATTTGACATTGATAACTATCTCCTTTAATAGTGATTTAATTTCGTTAATTTCACTTTTTAAATCTGATAAATTCTGTTCAATAACATCAACTCTTTCATCTTTTTCAGCACCAACACTACGCCTAGCGATGTATTTGTCATACTCTAAAGTATTTGTGTTGATGATAGCATTGCTATTAGGATCTCTAGAAAGATCCGCATGTCCTTTTACTTTAAACATTATGCTAAAGCGATGACCCTTAGATTAGATAATCTAGGTGCATGAACCTGACTGGTAGATGTTAATACAAACTTAAGTCTGTATGATCTGAATGAAGGTAAGTTATCGATAGTAAACGAATAAGAACTGAACTCAGATTCATCTGGAGTAAAGTTATATTCATTCTGACTAGGAATTAAAACATCAGATCTACCATCACTCTTCTCTTTATCAATAATTTGACCTGAACCAGTTAGGTTGTTATAACCAGGGAAAGGTGTAAAGATAGGAGTGAATCCGTCTTTTTCACTAATAGCATAGAATGCTCTTATGTCAGAGAAGTTATTAAGATAACCATCAACAATAACTTTTAAAGAAGTAGCAGAATTAGTCATTGAGACTTCTTTAGAGATATATTTAAATGCAGATGGATCACTTCCTAAAGTATTTACTCTAGAGTCATTTGCAAAATCACTAATAGCATTATTGATTCTATTAGAAGTCGTAACTAAACTCATTCTTTGAGTATCAATAATTGGACTTACTCTACTATCAACAGTATTAAGAGTTAGTTTCATATTAACTGACTTGTTACCCTCGACTACATTGATCAATTTAGCATCTTCATTTATTTTAGATGCAATCAATCTAGGAGTATCTAAGTAATTTGCTTCATTCAATGTTACTGGTTCTACACCAAAGTCAACCCAAGGAGTCTCAGTACCATCAATACTCTGACCAGTAACTGTTCTAATTGTAGACTTAATAGCAGTTCCTTCAGGTGTCACGTTTTGAACCATTGGAGTAACAATCTCGAATGGTATGTTCTGTGTAGCGAATGACTCCCATCCACCAGCAGATTGATTTCTATCAATGTATAGAGCACGATAACCATTGTCATCACTTCTATCATCATTATCTACATTAAACTTCTCAGACATATCAAGTTTAATATGATATGAATCAAAAGTAATAGGATCTGATTTAGTTACATCAGATAAATTATGTGTCTTGTTAATTCTATGTAAATTAACTCCACCAAGTTCATACTTATAAATTTCTGTTCCTGTTGAATAGTCCTGCTTAACTACATTAGATCCTCTACTAATAAATCCACCTATTACATTACCAGTTACATTAGTATATTCAATAACTTCATCTCCAATTTTCGCATATCCTCTATTTGTAGTTCCAACTCCAACTCCTTCAAAGGTTGAGAATATAGTTCCATCTTCTACTGATATACCATCTGTAGAATCAACTGAATATGCTGCTGTTAATCTGCTTGGTTTAATATCAGACGTTACATTGCTGATACCTACCAAGTTATTTTGGAAGTACATTCCATGATTTCTATGATTAACTTTAACATGTAAACCATCTTCGGTAACATCAAGAGCATCGATTTGAACATCTCCACCATTGAAATCATTAAATCCTGTAGTAATTCCATTACTACGTGTAACCATAACGGTATTACCTGCACCAGTTACGAAATCTCCTTGAACACCATCAACAATTAACTGACTAGCAGCACCAATAGTAGTGATAGTTGCTCTAAAGTTTCTACCAGATCCTTGTGTTCCTAGAGAACTAATACCAATTACATCACCTACTACATAACCATTTCCACCTAAAGCACCAGCACCATTTATTGTAACCGCAGTTACAGCACCAGAATTTACAGTAACAACTGCTTTAGCACCCTTACCTTGTCCAGTAATTGTTTCTAGTGAAACGTTACTGTAATTTAAAGCAGAACCACTAAGTGGTGTATATCCGATACCAGCATTTGTTATTTGTAATGCAGTAGCACTTCCTGCTGATCCAACATAGTTACCAGTTGCCTGAGATCCTTGTTGAGATATTGTATTTCCAAATTCAATAGTAGCATCTGCAGTAGTTGTGCCAAGACCAACTCTCAACTGTCTAGATTTGAGTGCTAATGAATCTGGTTGCAATCTTGCGATTTGATCATTTCCTTTTGCAAGAGTAGGACTGTAAATATCAACTGATCCAGACTCTACGAAATCTGCTCTATAAAGAGTAAATTTAAGATCTTCCCACTGACTTGGTTCCCATGTAGAAGCATTTTGAGACTTAAACAGAGATCCTAGATAAGGTTGCTGTGAAACAAATGTTTTTGTAAGTAGATCTTCTTCACCAACTCTAGAAATGAATACACTGTATTTTGTAGAGTTTGATAATAAACATGCTGCATACTCTACTCCACCTTCAAGATATAATGGTGACTTGAATTGGAATGAAGTTGCAACAGATCCATCATCAGACAGAACAACATCTTCTGGATTTAAAGATATCTCTGAGAAAGGAATAACCTTTTGTGTTGGATATCCATTGGTTGTTGACCTAATTTGTAAGGTAACGGGAACACCCATATCATCCTTACTCTTAAAGAAGCAATCAAATCTGGTTAAGTAAATACCAGTTTCATCTTCAACTATGAAAGATTCTGCAAGAGGGTCACTATTATNTGCCCATGCAAGAGTTCTTTCTGATGTAACAACACTACCGATAGCACGAGAACTTGTTACTTGAGCAGCACCAATTGCTGTTCTACTTACTCTATCTTCTTGTTGTCTTCTATGTTCTATTCTTGCATTTCTAACAGATATAATAGTTTCCTGAACNGTATTAACAAATCCTTGAGCAATGTAATCTTCTTCACCTCTTGTATCTGCACCTTTAGCTGTGTTACTTGGATTGTCTATTAGACTAAAGACCTTAGTTCCAACCTCAAATTTTGGATGATTTGTTTCACTTGGATTTGGAATAAAGTAACTTCCTTGTAGAATACCATGTCTATCAGGAATCAATCTAACATTAGTAATTGTTGCCTGTGCTCCACTACTTTGACCACGAAGAACCATTCCACTTTCTATCCATCCAGAGTAATCTCCTTGTGGTTCATTTGATAGTGAATATAAGTCAATATTNAGTATAGTAGATGCTCCAGTATATGAAGATGATATAGAACCATCATCATATGGACTTGTTTCATATACTTCAGTAGGAGAACTGAATATACCTTCTCTATGATTAGAAGAAGCAACTCTGAAAGATATTGATGGAGTAGTTGTACTTGGCCAAGTTCCTGAAGATCCTGATCTAAGTGATTCACCAATAACATTTTCACCAACTTGGAATACCCCAGATGACATACTAATTTCTAGTAGTTTAGGGAACACATACCTATTAACATCCTGACCATCGAAGAATGCATATAACCTCTTCTTAGGTTTAAATCTCTTACCATCAACAGTAATATTCCTAGATCTTACTGCTGGTGAAAGTTCTCTACTTATTAGTCTTGTACCTTGTGTGGTATTGTTTACATCTTCAACAACAAGGGTTCTTACTCCACTTCTAGCAGAATCTACACGATTTANCTGTTGACTTAGTGTTTCTTCTCTTACTACATTTCTTTGTCTTCTAACTAATCTACGACCTTCCCATTGAGTAGTAACTCGTTCTACTTCTGCATTTCTTGTACGAGTAGTAATGTCAGTTTCGGTTCCTGTCCATGTTGTTTGCCAAGAATTCCATACAGTAGGTGCAAATCCTGATTGAGGATCTACATTAAACTGNCTTTGAGCTCTTGCCATAGTAGAAGCAAAATTACCNTNTCTGTTGATGATTCTTGGTTCAATGTTAACTGTATCAACCCATGTATCTCCAGCAGGTGTTAANTCGATACTACCTTGCCAGAAAGGAACTAAGAAAGGAGTAACACTTTCAGTTCTTGTTCCGAAAGTTTGTTTCAACCACTCAACTTCAGAATACCCTAAAGTTAAAGCATCACCAGTTTTCTTAACGTTAATACCACCAGCTTCTGCAAATGCTAGATCTTGATTAGGATCAACATTGGTCACAGGACCAAATATCATATCAACTGAAGAAGTAAAGTGCTTTGGTCTTAGTTGCTTATTTGCTCTATCAATACTATTTTGGAATTCAATACCATCTTCTTGAGAATCGAATGTATTGAAATTGTCAACAAAGAAACCTGCCTTATACCTATTAGCACCATCTCTATCAGCAATAAACATATTATTGGTATTAGATTCCAATAATGAAAGTGCTGTATAGTATTCTAAATTGTTAATTCTATTTTCTAATTTTCTTATATCAGAATTCTTATATCCTTTATGTGTTAAGAAGTTAATTTTTACTTCAGATACATCATAAACATATGGAGGAAGAGTTGCTTGACATACTTCTAAAGAATCATCAACTCTATTAGGGAAATCTGGTAGATCAGCAGGTTCACCATAGTTGACCTGGAATGTACCATCTTTATTCAAGAATATTCTATCAATTCTTCCAAGATAATATGAGAAAGTTACTAATAGATTCTCATTAGATGCTAGAATATTTGGAGCAGTATTACCTGTTTGTGCAAATGTTCTACCATAAAATTCTAAAGGAGATCTAGTAGCAGCAGAAGTTACTGTATAATTATCAACTCTTGGTCTAATATCAATAATATCAGTGTTTCTATGACCGTCTATTGACTTAATTTCTTTAGAGAAACTAAAGTTCTTATAAGAATCTACTGTAGTAATATCTCCAGTATCAGTAGAATTAAATGATGCTGTAGAGAAATATATTTTTATTTTTCTATCAGGTGCTTCATTCTCACCCTTTCTAGTTATAAATCCATAATCATAGAAAGTGGATTGTTGACCATTATTGTAACTATAATTATCCGAAATATCAAAACTTGTATTTTCTAGTTTTTGAATAGATGAGTATATGTTTGACTCACTAGTCAATATTCTTTCACCTTCTTTAAATATTTCATCATTCCTATAAAGTAAACAAATTTTTGAATCATCAACTATTTCAGCAACAATAGCAACTGCACCACTTGATTCTCCAGTAAAGATTTCTCCTAGTAAGAAATCAGCAGTTGTAGTTGATGGACTAGCAATATTAGTTAAAGTTAACTTAGGAGCAGATGGATCAGTTGTATCTGAAGACTCAAATACACCATATAAACTAATAATATCTGGATGATTAAGTGATATTACTTCATCTTGTACTCTTGTTCCATATGGATAAGTACCAAATGTTAATCCATCATTAGCAGTAGTTGCCCCTATACCAGATTCAGCATTAGAAGACTTATCTACAATAATACTATTAACAGCATTTCTTATTTTTAATTTTGATTTTGGATTTTTCTTTTGTAATGTAGCAATTACTTGCTTTTCAGTACCATCTTCACTTGGATTAAATCCTTTAAACTTAAGAGCACTTCTACCATTATTGTCAGTATAAATCTCTACATTATCTTCATTCAATTCATACTGCTGACCTGTACTACTAAAGTAGCTATATCTTTCTGGTGTAAATGGTAAGAAAAACTCACCTTCTGCACCTGTTGGTATAGTAGAAGTAGCAGTTTCTCCATCTACCTGAGAAATATCAAATTTCTTACGTATAGTAATATATGCATCAGTTAGATCAATATCAGATACATTCTTTTTAGGTAATACAGTATAAAGAGTATTGTCTGTAGAATCTGTTAATGTAGAATTTATCTTTGCAAAATCTTGTGCAACTACATCGGTTGTAGGTAAAGGTCCAGCAACACCAGGATTAGATGTTACATTCTTAATAAGTAAATCATTTGTTGTAATAGTACCAGTAGCACTTGTAGCAAAGTTAATAGCAGTAACAACACCAACTACTGGAGTCTCTTGATTATCTGGATTAGTAAATTGAACCAAATCTCCAGATTTAAAGAAATCATTAACTGGGATTTTTACAGGTAATGAAACTGTAGATAATCCAGTATGAATCTGTTCACTTCCCACTGTCTTAGGATCAACATCCCAGAAGAATGATTTTGTAATACTAGCAATACCAACATTCAATATAGGTCTTTGTACTATATCTGCACTAAAAGTACTGAAACCAGTGGAAGAACCACCAGTTACAAATAATCCTTTAACGTCGGATACTCCATATGCAGTTATTCCTGTAGATATTCTACCGTTTGGTATTCCATTGAATATTAAAGATTCACTTGGTATAAAAGTACCTTCTGTTTCATAAAGATTAAGAGTAGATCCATTAGTAACACTATCTTTCAAAAATCCTGTTGCACCACTATTAGAACCCTTAACATAGGTTGGAGTGGAAAGTGTAACTGCTTGGTTCACACTTAATTGAGTTACTGTTTGTATATCATAGAGACTAACATCCCACTGAGATACACCAGAGTAAGTTCCAGATACATACCCAGACTTTAGTTTAAAATCATATACTCTAGCAACACCAATTTCTTTACCATAGTTATATGTTGGATTCGCTCCTACAGTAAAAGTTCTATCGTCTCTTAAACTTACAGTATAAGTATTGCCTAATCCAATTGTAGGTGTTCCGTGTACATTATTTAAAGTAAAGGTTGTTCCTGTATTATACTCAATAGGTTCATCCTTAATTTCTTTTGTAGTACGTGTTTTAGGAGCATCTAAGAAGATAGTTTCTGGTATCTCAACATCATATCCACGGACATATGCCTTACCAGGAGACATCTTGTAGACTATCTTATCATCTGCAGCAGGTTGTCCACCATATGTAAACTCACCCTCTTTAAATATTCCATTGTTACCTAATCCATCATCTAGAGATTCTGCAACAACACTATCAAAATCTTTTACAGTAAAATCTCCATCAGTATCAAATATCTTTTCTGCTACAGTATCGTCAAAAGGAGTTGCTGCAGAACTACCTGTTTTTGTTTTAGTTCTAAGGTCACCATTTTTTACAGTTCCTAATTCTATAAAATTATTATCATCAAAATCATCTAATGACTTTTTAAATAGACTTGCAGTTATTTTTAATCTATCAGCACCAGGTGCACCATAGTTATTATATCCTTGTGAATTATCATTCAGTGATTCATCTAAATCTGCATTGACAATTTCTTCTACTATGTTTAGACCAATTCTATAATTAGGTGTATTTGAATACTGATCTAAAATTAAAGTCTCTTTATCTACAGTTACAAATTGCCCTCTAATAAAATAAACACCTTCATTTATCATGAAAGATGATCCAGTAGCTGCATTGTTACTGGATAGAGTTAATCCAAAAGAAGTTCCTGCAGTAATAGTAGTATTACCTAATAATCCAGATACTAATGTAGTGTTACAGAATAACTCTTCTCCATCATTAAATTGCTGAGTAGAATTATTAGTGGTATTAGCACCGATATAATTCACATATAGGGTTAAAGTATTTTCTTCAGAATCTGCAGGAAGCAGTACCTTATCAACCGCAGCACTAACACCAGATACAAGTCCTGTAACTTGTGTTCCTACTAATTGCTCTGCAAATGCAGAAACAGGTACTCCTTGATAAGTATTATTTAATTTTACAGCGTAATAGGATCTACTATATGAAATATTTCCAGGTATTACTTTCTGACCTTCTTTAAAGAAGTGTTGACCAAACTTCTCAACTTGATTTTGAAGTATGGATTGTAGCGTTGTTAATTCTCTCGCCTGTACTGGATACCCAGGTTTAAATAAAACCTTATGGTAATCATTAGACGCATCAAAGTCATCAAAATATGGTGCTACATTTAAGTTAGTTTGCTGTGGCATAATACTTTATAATCCTTTAGAATTGCAAGATGACTTTAATATCTTCTTTTTGGTTTACAGATCGGTTTACTGATGGTCTGTTATCAACGTAAATAATGTTTCCTGAATATCTTTTAACTTCAGGAGCAGAAATACCGTTAGTAAAATCTTGACCAAGATTATATGTCCTATTATTTATAGAGGTGCTGAAACCGCTAAAGGAAGAATCTATCTGTAAATTTGATCCAGTTGATGGAGTTATTACTAGAGTACCACCAGTAGAAGGACTGCTAGTAAATTCTAGTTGTTCATAACCATATGGTGCATCCGTTACAGCAGAACCAACTGTATTAAATCCAACTCTATCCTGCCAATACTTTAACACTCCTGTTGTTTGATCGTAATTAACCACTCTACCAGCAGCAGTAAGACCTGTACCTATTGTTTGAATAAAGGTGGCATCTGGAGTGAATGTAGCAGAACTATATCCAATACCAGTTAATCTAATTGCATTTAATGCACTTGCTTTATCTAATGCTAAAGGAAGTGTGCTGTTAGGTGCAAGAGGATTCTCTACTACACCAATTCTAGCAAATTGGTTATTGGTAATGAAATCTGGGTTTTCTGTATCATTCTCTAGTCTTGAATACATTAAAACATTAAATGCACCAAGTTCACGATATATATCTGCACCATGACCACCTGATGGTGGAATAATAACATCAAATTCTGCAGGAGTAGTCGCAACAGGAACTCCACCTGCTGCTAAATCTAATGTACCGTAAGTATATCCAGAACCTTGACTGGATATCGTAACAGAATCTATTTTTAAATCATTATTAACAACAACTGTTGCTTCTGCACCATTTCCATCACCATTGATAGGAACTCTTGTATATGATGTTGATATTGCTCCAACATTAACACCAGCATTTTGAACAGTAACTATTTTAATAGAACCATCAATTGCATTGTCCCTAACAGGAGCATTATCTGCAGAGGTATTCCAGTCCTGTGGAACAGGAATAAAATCAGAAGTTTCAAATTTTATAATTTCATTTGGTTTAATAGTGAAAAGATACTTCCAAACATAACCATCATTACTAGTTCCTGCTGCTCTTGGTTCTAGATCAGTAAATGTTGGTTGGTCTAATGAAATTTGTCCATTTGGATAGTCTGGACTTGTGCCATTTTGTAGACACATATAGACTCGGTAATCATCATTTATAACATAATATGATGCATTATATAAATTAGTTGCCTTAGATATTGCCGATGTATTTGACCTACTATAGTCATGACGATACATGTCATATTTTGTACCAGACTTCCAAGTTCTCTTCGTTACAACCTGTCTAATATCTGCATTGTTAATTTTCTTCATTGCAATCATACTGTCATAATATGACCTCTCTTGATCGAATGAATCTTTTGGAGTAGGTGGATCAGTGTCCCAATTAGTCTGAACATCAGACGGATTAGGTAGACCTATAAAAGAATAGTAAGAATTTTCGCTACTAGCTACACCAGCAACAAAATTCTTTGCGTTTAATATTCTAATCTGATCGGTTATAATTGCAGACATTTTGACCGAGTTTTTATTTATTTATTTAGGAAGTTATAACGATGTTTCCCCACATGGTGGAATGGTATTGGCAGTTATACCAATAAGTACCTGGAGTGATACCTGCGGTATCCCAAACTACTACAGCATTTACAGCACCATTATTAGTAATTCCACTTGGAACTTCGGAAGGTGATGGTTGCCCAACACCTTGCCTATTACTAATATAGAAAGGATGACCAGCAGCATTTATAGTAAATTGTAGGTTATCACCTTGCACTGCTGTAATGGTGTTCCTCCCACCTTGACTAACATTAAATGTTGGTACAGTACCATTTCTATCATATGAAGGAGCAAAAACATATCTTCCAGCATTTGCAGTAATACTAAAGTTCCACTGATAGGAATCAGGGAATTGTTGTGTCTTAGTTATTACCTTTCTTGGTCTTGGATATGT
>NZHF01000008.1 GCA_002691305.1 Gammaproteobacteria bacterium
TCGTAAAATCTCTCGCTAATTCCCCTCCACTTGGATCTCTCTCAACCCCCACTCTCTCCTTCATTTCTTTCATCAGATAAGTCTCTTTTTTCTTACTCATAACATTGATTTGCTTGGTCGTCTAATTAACTTACACCCATGCAGAACTAACACAACCCCTCAGAATGTTTCAACATGTAAACATGGAACATTGACGCTCATGCCGATTGCCTATATAAACAGACGGCAGGGTTTTTAACGAAACGCAACGATACTCACCTCCTCTTACCTCGATAAATAAATACATAGCCTCGCTTTTCCTAGCATCAGCGGGGCTTTTCCATTTTACTGCTCGCGATTAAGTAGGCTTCGTCGTCTCGCCTTATCCCCATTTCCCCCATTACCCCTATCGGATCGCCTTTAAAAATTCGATCAACTGCAAAAAATTCCTTTTATTTATACTTCGATGGGGTAGGGGGTAGTGAGGGACTGGCTCGGCTGCGAATAATAAATTCGCATCAGCTCTTCACCCTGGTCTTATTGCTGGACCAGCTCCAAAGGAGACTGACAGGCATACGAACAAGGAAGAGCCCGCCGCATGGAGCTGAGTGAGTGAGAGTACAACAGATTGTTAAGCTATAAAAGCTAAGTCTACAGGGCCGTAGAGTGTTAGCTATTGTCTGGGAGTGCTACGGCACAACCACGACCCTAGACAATTTAAAAGTGAAGCAGTTTTCATTCCACCATGACGGCGGTCATGGTTGGTTACAAGTCCCTGAACAGTCTTTGAAAGACTTAGGCATTGAGCATTATGTCTCTGACTGTAGTTATTTGAAAGACAAGCAGGTCTATCTAGAAGAAGACATGGATGCAAGCCTATTCATTGCGGCATGGAAAGCAGAGAAGGGGAAAGAGCCTGATTGGTTCGACTTCTTTGAAGATGGAGAGTCAAAGATAAGAAACTTTGACCGATACCCAGCCAAAGCTGATAGGTCTTTTAAACAAGTCATGCACAAGATAGGCGAGCTAAATAAGGGACTATGAAACTAACTAAGAAAGAGATTGAAAGAGTAGGGGATGACCTTGCTCTTTACATGGTGGCCTTGCAAGAGTTTGAAAAGATAATTGGTTTTCCTGTTGGTCTTAATTTCAAGCAGCAAATGGACTACTTCGATTCTTTTTATCACACTTGCAAGCCTATCTGATCTCAGCCTGGAGCCCTAAGGGGTTCCATGCTGGGTTCTCCAGCATTACCACGACCAAAGGTATTTTATGACTAATTCAGCTCTTGATTTAATGCCTCAAAAGGTTATTGATTCAATGCCAAGACTATATAAAACAGATAGTCAAGGGAAACAAGCAATGATCTTATGTCATTTATTTGGGCCAATTGGAGACTTTTATTTGACTGAAGTTAATGAAGAAGGAACCGAGGCTTTTGGGTTTACAAAGCTTGCAGCTCACCCTGATGGTGCGGAGTTGGGATACATCCCACTAACGTCACTTAAGCAGTGTGTTGGCAAGTTTAAAAGTAATCCAATAGTTAATCTCAAATACATGATTGAAAGAGATTTGCATTGGTCGCCTAAGCCTCTAAAAGAGGTTATGAAATGAGACTTAATTTAATTTTAGATACAGACAATGCTGCGTTTGAAGGCGACCAGCTCGGCCCAGAAGTCTCGAGGATTTTTGAGGATTTAGCTAAAGAATTTAGTTATTGCACTCTTTTAGATAGAAAGCTAAGAGACATTAACGGCAACACAGTTGGATCAATTAAATGGACTTGACAGTATCCCAGAGCCCTGCGGGGCTCTCTGATGCTCTCAGCATCTACCACGACCAACCCTTTTATTTTTTCTTATGGAGGATTTAAAAAAATCTAATGTGAACGCCTGGGGTTTTACTCCTGAGCAAGTAGCAGAGCAACACAAAAACGCATTGATTGATTACGAGAAAAAAACAATCATTGCAATGGAGAGATACAACATCCCTGCGACCATGTTCAAAGAATTTGGCAAAATGGACAAATGGTTGCAGCTCTGGTTTGAAGATGTGACAAACGGCACTATCTACAGGGACGAGGACGACGGCAACATCTACGGCAGAGTGACAGGACGCAGCCGATTAGATGGAAAACATTTTGTTCATAAATTCAAAACAGAAGATAAAGAAAAGCAAATTGTCGAAGTAGTGACCAAGGCCATCAAAATTCGAGATCCTTTAAATGAATTATTCGTTCAGGACGATTGCAGGGGATCATCTCTGTATATCTACCGAGAAGAATATTTAACAAGTAGTTATGGAATTGACTGCATTTACAGCACTCAGGCTTTGAGCTGCTTTGATCCGTCATTAGCGACGGAAAATTGACGGCATCAAGGAGCCCTGCGGGGTTCCTCGATGCTCTCATTAGAGAGTATCTACAAACCCACGACCAAAGGTTTTAGAAATGAATTGGTTTAAAAATAGAGAATCAATACGGCCACTCCCAAAGAAATGTATAGCCGATTGTTCAGGCAGCGGAGATGCTACCGAAAACGTTAAATTCTGGGTTAAACATCTGCAATTTGATGGCCCTAAAGATCATTTCAAAGATTATTTAGAAGGGTATGGGGCTTGGGATGACAAGCAATTGGAAGACCACGAAGAAAACAAAATGAGAGTTTTGTGGTGTTGGGCTTGCAATTGTTTTGATGATCCTGTCTCTTATGACTATTTGTATTTGGAAAGATGAAAATCACCGAATACAGCACCGAAACTGATGACGCTCTTGTGCTTTTACAGGCCCAGGAGCAAGTCATCTTTAATCAATGCCAGCAAATGAGGGTGCTAGCTGGCATTTCTTTTTTACTGTTCACTTTTTTATTGCTTAAATGAATCATCTAAAACTGACTAAAGACGAAACGAAATCCTTATATGAGGGATTAGATCATTTGGTCTACTTGGAACCAATGGTTAAAAAAGAAGATCGACCCAACTTGTTTAACATCTTTGAAAGAGTTCAAAAGATGGTGAAGCAAAATGGCTAAACAGTACAACTCAGAGATTGAAAAGGAGCTGCATTTGCTTCGTAATTCAGTCGGAACAATCAACAACAAAATCGACAAGATCATTGCAGCCTTTGATCTTTTATTGGCTGAATCAATAAAGCGTCAGGAGGAGGTTAAACGTGGAAAAAAAGGATCTACCTAAAGCATTAGTAGGTCACACATTATTAATAAGTGGGGGCGTGGTAATCGTCCCTGCTTTTATCTATTGTGTGATGTTTCTAATTGAACCATTTGTCGTTTTTGGATTTGGAGCTTATTTGATATGGCTATGCCTGAAGAAAAAACCGTAAATTATTGTGTAATTCCTGAAAAGCATGATATTGGATTTCTGCTTATTTTGAATTATGGATTAAATGGTTTAAAAGAACATCAACCAAAGGATTACCACCGAGGTATTGCTTTATGCGAGGAAATCAATCGACAAAGAGGAATAGAAAACCCTCCTATTAAAAAATCATTGAAAACAAAAAAATGCCTGAAGAAAAAACCTTAACCGCTTTCTCTCAGCTATTAAAGACGCTGAGATATAACAGCAAAAGATATACCAACAAACCCTCGGCTCTCCAGGTCGAGGTTTTATTGCACGTTGCTGTAAAGCCACGCACTTATGAAGAGCTGGCAAATCTAACCAATACATCTAATGGGCCGATCTCTAGAGCTGTTGCAAGCATGACTCCAAGAATCGAGAATGAAAAACTGGTTAGACCTGATACACATCTTCTTGATAGAAGAATTAAACCTTCATCAAGGATTTATTTGGTGTCTTTATCCAAAACTGGTGAGGATTTGATGAAAAACATTGGATTACTAAAGTAACAATGCTTCATCTACTAGCTTTTGTATCAATTGTAGCTTTTCTAGTTTGAATAGGTTTAGGCCACTAGAAAACTANATCAGAAAATANTTGTTNTAGCCTGTGTAGCTTGTAGTTATTAATACACAGGAGTTCTACAACCTTGTAAAGTTATTTTGCGATCCTCAATTTATATGTCGCATGACCCACGATTACTTCAAGATCAGCCTTATATTTAGCTTGATTCTCCCACTTCGCAACGGAGAAGTTCATCTTGCCATATACGATCACTCCTCCCATAGTCGTAAGCACATACGCATCTATGGACAAGTGGATCGCAAGAGATCTCCCCCAAATGAACAATGGATCTTTCTAAACTCTCGAACGCTCTTGAAGCATTGGGCTCTCTGGCCCCAGGCAATTTTCCTATTCATCACGCACAAGTTCTTTTATACATTGCGGAAAAAGGGAGCTGCACTTATCGAGATATAGAAACCAAGTTCGATGTGACGAACGCATCGGCCTCAAGAATTGTCCACACCCTGAGCGAAACTGTCCGACATCGTGAGACTTGCCTAGGCCTCGTAGAAATTTACATTGATCCTGAAGAGGGTCGTAGGTACAGAGTCAGGCTCACGAAGAAAGGGAAAGCAAAAATCAGATCGCTTGAGGGTACCTAACCCACAAAACCACGACCAATGGCCTACACAATTAAGCAAGCATTTAAAGATGCGTGGAAATACCAATGGGAACCACAATCAGGCAATAGAACAACAAGAATTTACGCTTTAGAAGCAGTTAATTATTTCGGCCCTAATACTCCAGTGGAAGATATTGATGCTGGAAGATTTATGGACTACAGGTTTTACTTAGAGCAAGAAAAAGATAATCTGCCTGCAACGATTAATAACAAGACAAGCAAATTAAAAGTATTTCAGGAAATGGCTATTGTGCATGGAAGAGTAAAAAATCTTCCACTTTTTCCAAGAAACTTACCTTTAAGAAATAAGAAAAATATTATTTGGGAACAAAATGAAATTGATTTATGTACTGAATATTTAAGAAGGATTAATAGAAAAGATGCAGCAAGACAATTGATTTTTTTATGTGAAATGGGATGTAGACCAATTGAAATGAGAAGACAAACAAAGGCTGACTACAATTTAAAAAAAGGTTTAGTTACATTTTTCAAGGAAAACAACGATAACAAAACTGGGAACAGGACACTTCCTTTGACTCCGAAAGCAGCAGTAGCAGCAGCGGAGCAAATTTTAAGCATGAAAAGGCCAGAAGATGATGAAAACGAATTTTCTTTAGATCAATGGACTGAAAAAGTTTGGCCTTTGTCAGATAGTGAGCTGCATCATGTAGTGCGACGAGCATTAGAAGCATGTAGCATCCCTAAAAGTTTTATTATCAAAGCAACAAGACATACATGCGGAACAGCTTTGGGCAGAAAAGGCTGTACTGAGCTGGAGATTGCTAACTGGTTAGGTCATAGCAGCCCTCAATCTTGCAGAAGATATGTCCACATGGACGGCAAGGTTCATACGAATGCTTACAATGCTCTTGTGGGGGTCTAGCAATCTGGTGAATGCACTGAACTCATAATTCAGCTAAGGCGAGTTCGATCCTCGCGACCCCCATTACAACTTTTGTTTAAGTACGTTCGCAGCATTCGCACCTTGAAAAGACATATTTTTTCTACCCTAAAAACGATCAACGCAAAATGCTCAAATCCTTTGATGTCACTGGGTTGGCTGCGAACTCATAACTCGCAAAAGCATCGTCTTAGACCCCGTAGAGCAAGTCGTACACTTCCTTTCAGGGCAATAGAAGCTGGCATTACGAGAGCGTTGCGAATAACGTGGTCGTAAACACCCGTTTTTCTGAGTTGCAGGATATACAAACGCTTGAACAAGAGCAATTAGCACGACAATTACGTGCAGAAAAAAGGGCTGAAGAAACACATAAAAGTAATGAAAGAAAACTTAAAGAGATAGGAAAAGAGAGCGCATTAATTTATGGCAGAAAATTATATGGATTATTAATTGATGATTTAAGTACCCGATTAAATAAGACTTTTATTGAATTTGTAGAGAATCCAGATAAAGCAAGATTTCACGGAGCTGCAATTCCTTTTTTTGATCCTTTTAAATCTCCAGAGCATGTTGCAACCATCGCTCTGGTCGCGACCCTTGATCAATTAAGTAGAAGACAAAGGATTGCCACTTTCTGTCAGGGGCTAGGAGCTGCGGTTGAAAAAGAGATCCGATTAATGAGGCTGGCTAATAAAAGTCCCGTGGAGCTGCGGCACCTGATGAAGCAAGGCTTGAGCCGGAACAAGATCAGCACAATGGAAATAATGCGGAAAATGGGATGCCCCGTTCTTCCTTTTAATGATTTAAGTCGTCTTCATATTGGTCAATTCCTTTTAGATCACATAGTTCATACAGGCTTGATCAAAGTTATTACAAGAAAGATTGGTCGAACTACTCCCAAATTTGTAATTCCTACTGATCACGCTGAGAAAGTTATCAAGAGCTGCCCACCCTCAACTTATAAAGTTGCTTATTCGGCAATGGTATCTCCTCCAGTTCCTTGGCCTGGATTATATGGAGGGGGAAGATTAGGTAATGAAGAGAGTTTCGTTAGAGTCCCAATTCATGACGCTGAAGAAAAAGAAACCACAGCAATAGAGCATTACAGGCAAGCAGACCTAACAAAAACATTTGTAGCGACAAACCACCTCCAATCTGTTGGACTTCACGCTAAAGGGGGGTTAATTAAATGCCAGAGGAATACTTGGGATAACGGAACAGAAGCCTTGTGGCCTTGTGCAAAGGTTCCCTTGGATGTTCCTGAACGGTTAGGGAAAGATCCAACCAAAGAGGACTTAAAGATTAGGAATCGTCAAGCTTCGAGGGCTCATAGAGATAGAGAGCAGAACAGACCCCAAAGGATCAAGATTGAACGCTCATTACAAGAGGCAGAAGCATTAGCAGATAGAACTGTTTATCAGGCTTACCACGCTGACTTCAGGTCAAGGCTTTATACGTCCAATAAATATGTATCCAGCCAAGGCCCAGACTATGAAAAGGCAATGCTGGACTTTGCTGAAAAACTGCCAGTTAATGACGAGGCTTTTGATTGGTTATTGAAAGGAGCTGCTGGACATTATGGGCATGGAAGGAAGTCATGGGATGAACGTCTGAGTTGGGGAAGAAAGAATATTGATTTGATGAAAGCAGCAGCAGAAGATCCACTTGGAAGGCTCGAATTGTGGCGAAATGCTAACGATCCTTGGCAGTTTTTACAGGCTTGCGAAGGGGTAAAAGAGGTACTTGAAACAGGCAAAACAGGATGCCCAGTTCGCTTCGATCAGACCACTTCAGGCTGCGGGATACTTGCGGCCCTGTTGAGATCAGAAAAGGTTGGGAGGGAGTGCAATTTATTTGGCGATGAACGAAGAGATCTTTACACCCTTGTCGCTGAGAAAGTAACAGAAAGATTGATCAAGGATCTTCAATTTGGAGAGCCAAGAGAAAAAGCTTTAGCAGAAATATGGCTTCAGAAAGGAATTACTAGGTCTTTATGTAAGCAACCAATACTTGCAGCTCCTTATGGCGGTTCATATTTGTCCTTGTGTGATTCCTTAGTTGAAAGACTCGACGAGCATCTGGGCTATGTCCCACTTGAAAATTTCACTTACGAGGTAGCGATCCCTGCAAAATATTTGGCGAGTCATTTATGGGATGAAACAAAAATGAGAATTAAGCCTTGCCTTGATTTAAAGAAATGGCTCCACAAAGTAACAAGAAAAGTAATGAAGCATGGTCACGCTCTGGAGTGGACAACTCAAAGCGGATGGCCCATGAAAATTGCAGATAGAGAACCACAGATTAAAAGGATTCAGACAATGTTATTCGGGAAACATTCAACGATGAATATTAAAGATCAACCAAAAGATGCTCCTTTATGTGCGACACAAGCCAATAAAGGAATAGCCGCAAATTTTACGCACTGCTTCGATTCTGCTTTTTGCGTAAATTTCGTTTACAAGGCCGTAGACCAAAATATACAAGTCCTAACAAATCACGACTGTTTCGCGGTACATGCGGCCAACGCTGGAGTAACTCATAAGACACTACACGACACATTTAACGAACTATATGCACCCAATTGGTTACTAGGTTTTGTGGATGAAGTACAGATGAAAACTGGAGTCTCACTGCCTGACATGCCTAAACAAGGCAGTCTAGATCCAAGACTTATTGGGACAAATCCTTACTTGTTTTCCTGATATAAACATATCCTTCATACGACCTTTACAAGAACGCAGAGTACTGTAGATTCATAAGGCAAACTTATTGATGGGGGCATCAACATTGGAACTCTACAAAACACCGCTAGGTGAAGCTCGATGGTTTAAATGTTTAGGTGAAGCCAGAAAGGCATACGAAGAAGGCAAGCCTGACGAATGGTCATTGGAATTGCTACACGATGAAAACGATGGAGCTTTTAAAAAGTGGTACGAATCTATGGAGGATAAGTTCTACGAATTACACGGAAGCAATGCTAAAAAGAATACTTATTGGTTTAACTGTCTTCCAGACAAAGAAGATTCAACGAAGTCTGTTACTAAATTCAAAAAGACTTGTTGGGTTAATAACAACGGTACGAAAACTGTTGGCCCTAATGTTATTGATTCAACCTTAGAAAAGTGGCCTATTAATAAAGAAATAGGCAATGGATCTAAGATCATCGTTGGTTACACCATAAGAAAGTGGAGCGGCAAGGCAGGATGTGGAATGTCATTTGATCCTGTAAAAATAATGGTTATGGATTACGTGGAGTATTCAGGCGGTCCTTCTATTTCCGATGATGAGTTCTTTGGCGAAGTCCAAGGCGGTTACTCATTAAAGGAAGACGCTGAAAAGTCCTTTTAATGCTGAAGTTTAAGCAGATTGATTTACCTATACGTCCAATATCCAAGCCAAGACCAAGATCATTTATGGGCCAAAAGCGTCCATACAATCCACCTCAATACAAGAGTTGGTTAAAAGAAGCCAAGGTTCATTTAAAAGAACAATGGAAACTTGAACCACTCACAAAAGTACACCGATTAGACATGTTCTTTCGTGGTGCAGAAATGGGAGATCTTGATAACAAATCTGGCTCAGTTATGGACGCAGCTAAAAACATTCTGTGGACAGATGACAGCGTGAAAGTTATTCCAAACCTCAATCTTGCATTTACAAAAGTGAAAATCAAAGACTCTCACATCATTATTCAAATCACTTGGGAGGCAGACGATGATTAGATGCCCTCATTGTGGGCATGAAGAATCAAAAGTTGATAGCCAACCTAAAAGCTCTAATGGGGAGATTAGGCGTTATCGCATTTGTAAAAAGTGCCACAGAACATTTACCACTCTTGAATATTTAGCCATTAACGCTGGCAAAACAAGAGGTTTAGTTCCTGATATTCCAGTTAAGGGGGGTGATGGGTGAATCCCGCTTTCTTCGTCACGCTCCTTGTGATTCCTGTGACAGCAGCGACGCTCTTGCGATCTACACGGATCACACCTTTTGCTTTAACTGCCAAAAATTCACCAAAACAGAAGAAGGAGAAGAAGTTAAAAAAACTTCCAAACCGCAACCTGTTCGGCCAATGATCGACGTTGATCTAACAGTTCCTTGGGATGCAGATCACTACAGAGGAGTTCCTAAAAAAGTTCTCGATCAATACGGCGTTTACAAATATGCCGATGGAGTGGCCTTCCATTACAGGGACAAAAAAGGTGTCAACATCGCTCAGAAAATCAGAGAAAATGGAAAAACTAGCTGGAGAGGAGAAGCAAAGAAAGTCTCAGGGTTTGGTTCACATCTCGCAAATCCTAGCCACCACGACGCAATCGCTATTTGCGAAGGAGAAATGGATGCGCCAAGCATCTACTCCTCCACCAGAGGGACAGTCGTAGGAATTTCCGTTCCGAATGGGGCTCAAAATGCAGGGAATTTCGTCAAGAAACACATTGATTTCTTTAGTGCTTTTAAAACTATCTATATCGCCACAGATATGGATGAGCCTGGAGAAAATGCAGCCAATGATCTCGTAAGTCTTTTTGAAGCCGGAAGAGTTAGGCGTGTTGTCTTTCCTAAGAAAGATGCCAACGACACTCTGCAAGAACTAGGAAGTCATGCAGTTAATGAAGCCATTAAAGCAGCCAAGGAGCTGCGACCTGATGGGATTAAATCTGCTTCTACCTATGCAGGTTTAGTTAATAAACCACCAGAAAGAAAAGCTACTAATTGCGCTTTCCCTTACTGGAATGACAAGACTCCTTTTTACGACAATCAACTCATCGTCTTAATAGCGGGTTCAGGCGTGGGTAAGACAACCTTTGCCAGAAGTTTAGCTATCGGAGATATGGAGCAATCCATAAAAGTGGGGTGGATAGGACTAGAAGAAACAGCCGAAGAAGCAGTCTTTCGTTTTGTTGGTCAAGCAGCACAAGTTCAAATCCATGCCAGAGAAAACTATGCGGGTCTTACTGATGAGCAAATTCAAAACATTGCTCAAGCTGACAAGTTTATTACTGGCTCTGGAAGGCTTGAGCTATTTGATCACTTCGGATCTCTCGATGAAAAAGTCATCCTCCAGCGGATGAATTACATGGTTAGAAGTCTTGGTTGCCAACACATTTACTTAGATCATTTAACGATTTTAGGAAGTGGGTTAGCTCAAGACACAAGGCAGTTAGACGCTCTCGTTACAAAGATTAGAAGCTTTATTGCCGCTACTAAATGCACAGTATTCGCTATTAGTCATCTCAATCGCTCTTCTTCTGGAGAGAACTTTGAGAACGGAGCTGCACCAGAGCTGCACAACATTAGGAACTCACATTCAATTGTCCAACTTGCNGACACNATNTGGGCTTTNAACAGATCGAGGGGNTCAAANCTNACTCANTCNAAATGNNTNAAAAANCGCATGTTNGGNCGNTGTGGNTATGCNGGNTCTTTCGAGTTCGACGAAAAAACCCAANAACTAAGACACGTATGGCACGACCAGGANNCNCAGTTCTGACTTGGAAGCAGCTCAACAGAGCCCAAGCAGTATTCATCTTTTTCCGAGCATCACATTGGAAACAAGCAATGGTTACTGAAATGTACCCAACCTCATGCACCGTTATCTACAAAGAAAATGACAGAGATCACTCAACAAGAATCGTTGACCTCGAAAACATTAGAAGCGTCAGGGAAGTTGACCCAGAATCAAGAGATTCTAGTCAGAGCCCTGAAGCAGAAAGCTGAAGAGGCGTACAAAGAGGCACACAAAGAAGGAAACAAAGTTCAAGAGATTTGGAACGACGGCTATGTAACAGCTCTCCTTCACGTCTTGGACAATTACGGATGACTTCTGCTGAAAAAATTAAATACGCAGAGGAGCGTATTCGTCAGTTGCAACTTTTAATTAAACATTGGAAAGAAAATGAAAAAAAAGCTCTTCTATGACATCGAACCCGACGCTTATCGGGCTATGTCTAGCGCACAATATGAATGTGAGTGGAGTCCAGAGATATGGACTTATCAAACAAACCTAGACGAGGCTAAACATGCTGTTACCGCAGAGATCGACCGCATCCAAAAACAATGCCCAGAGCATGAAATATTCTTGGCCTTGGGTGACTCCAGTAATTTCAGGTATGGTGTCTATTCCAATTACAAATCAAACAGACGTAAATATAGAAAGCCAGCGGGGTATTCAGTATTACGGCAATGGCTACGTGACACATTTAAAGTCATCACGCTAAAGCTAACTGAAGCCGATGATGTTGTCGGAATTTTGGCTGATGAAGAGAGTGGAGATGTTATCTACTCAAGGGATAAAGATTTAAAAACTATTCCAGGGAATCACTTAAACGCTGAAGGTAAGGTTGAAAANATTCAACTGTTTGATGCTGATCAAGCTTTTTATCGAACGATTTTAACGGGCGATGCTACTGATGGATTCCCTGGNTTAAAGGGCTACGGCCCCGTTGCAGCAAAGAAGTTACTTGCTGAATGTACTAGCGAATTAGATATGTGGGAGAAGGTNAGAGCTGCTTATTTNAAGGCANNNGCNAAAGANCCNGANNNACCAGACATACTTTCTCAAGCTAGGTGTGCAAGGATTTTNAGACAGACTGAATATGACTTTACGGCTGAGAAACCAATCGAATGGNANCCACCAACGTCTATCGAAGGCGTTTTTATTCCTACATACCACGACTAACCATGCCAGCAACTAAACGATTCAAAATCAATGATTCTGTAAACAAGAAAAGAACTTCAGGAATGTATACAGAAGTTGGCCCTGCCGTTGGGAAAATTATAGATATGAGGGTTAAATTCGACAAACGAGATCGTCCAGGCTATTACTTAACAGTTAAATGGACTGACGGGAGAACTTCAGAACATGCCCAACACATGCTTGTACCAGCTCCATAAAGGGTGCTTATTTCGATATATCATGTTTAAAATAATATCAACGACCCTGCAGACTTAGCTTATGGCTGATCAGACACCAACAAAACCAGAGGAGAAAAAAGACGAAAAGAAAAATTTAATGCAAAAAATTCAGGAGAAGATACCTGATAGAGACGAACAGTTTGAATATGTCAGTATTGCCGTGAGGCTTTTGGTAGTTTTTTGGTCGGGTGCGCTCGTAACTTTAAATTATTTACCAAAAATTCCTGGCCTTACGAGTGGAGAGAAACAGGATATAACTTTCCCTGCGAGTTTGCTAGCGAGTTCGCTCGCAAGTTTCGGACTTGAGAAGAGTGCAAAGAAAAAAGGTGATGGAACATATTCTGTTAACTCAGAAGATAAGCCTATGAACAGAAAAGAAATAGAAGCATATTTAAAATCACAAGATGTAATCAGGGTTGACAATAGATTTACTTTGGTTCCACAAGGAACAGAAGTTAAACCTATCAAAATTGACCCAATTACAAATAAAGAAATTGGCCCTGACGGGAAACTAAAACTATGAAACGACTACTAATTCTTTTCCTACTAGCATCACCAGCTAACGCTGATATTCAGCATACGATTTCTAAATCATCTTCTCTTACTGTGGGAGCCGCAGCGACCCATGCAAAACGTGTTGGCACATCGTATTCTATTTCGGGCAGCGGAATTGACACAACGGATGGCACGACTGCTAACACAATTTCAGCAGGGACAGTAACTTCAGGCCTTTATGTTCCAGGTGCAATTGCCGTAACTCAAGACGTTCCAGGGGCAGCATTTAGTTTTAGTGCCTCGCTGACTACTGGCGATACTTTGCCTACTAGCGCAGTTACTACAGGAGCCACTCCTAATTTCTCAGACATTATCACCACGGCCTCAGGCACAGCGGGATCGCTTGGCTCAACTATTACTGATCAAGCTCTCACAATAACTGCGGGAGGGGCAAATACTGTTGCACTGGGACAAATAATTAATGAAATCAAAGTGGACTAAGATTGCGCTTCTATTTATTATTTTTGCCCCACAAGTTAGGGCAGAAAAGATAGTGCCAAATTTTCAGCAGGGAGTTTTAAATAATCACACTGAAACTAAAAGTGTTATAAATCGGGACTTGACTATTTACGAATTCAGGACAGGGTATAGCCTGACAGTTGGTGGGGTCAACGTCAAACCATCAACAACAAATATTGCACCTTCAGGGTTCGTTAAAACACCAGGAACAGTATCAGGAGTCGCTACTACTTACGTTATGCCAGATCTATCAACTAAGCCTCAGTACTCAATAGTTAGTGAAGGTGCATCCTTTAGTTACTATGAAACATTAGAAACACCAGGAATAAAAAGTATGACAAAAATAATTGAAGAACAAACCATAGAAAGTATTAGCGACTCGACGAGTACTTTTCAATGAAAAATATATATTTAGCTCTTTTATTTATTACTTTACCCGTTAAATCCTTCGCACAAAGTATTAATACTTCGAGTCAATCGACGGGCAGTGTGGTCAACCAAGCCGTGCAAATCGTGCCTTCTNGNCAGTTCCAATATCAACTNGGNGCAAATCAAGTTTGTCANGGNNNNACATTAAATATATCGCCNTTCCTNAGTCATACCAATAGCTTTGGNTCNCCNTATCAACCGTATTATTCTAGGCCAATCTATTCTACGAAAGATATAGAGGGTGCTTTTGATGCAGATAACAATCCAATTGGAGATGGCGAACCAGATGAACCCACAAAAATAATTAGAACAGAGTCAGTAAGAACAGGGATGCAAGAATCGAACACAAGTTTAAACGGCGGCATAACCGCTACATTCAGTATTCCATTATCTTTCAGATACCAGAAGCTTTGCAAGCTTGGGATGCAAAGACAAGTTGAATTATACGAGGCTTCTTTAGCATCAAAGCGGTTAAATTACGAAATGTCCAGATTAGCGAGTTGTGGAAAATACATTAAAGAGGGTATTATTTTTACTGGAGAAATGGCAAAGATATGTTCAGATGTGAAAGTAGTTTCGCCTCCTAATGTGAAACATACCCATGCTATTTCTTCCGATCTCTCTGTAACTTCCGACGCTCAAAAGTAGATAATACTTTTTGTTTTTTACCAATCATTTTTTTAACTTTAGCTATTAATTTTTTAAATATTGGCTTAAGAACTTTAGTTAATATGGGCGTGATTGTAGCGGCAGTTGTGGCTACGACTGTGATTCCAAATGTTGTTAATGCAACTGAGGCACTAGGAAGATACTTATCTGCAATATTAGTTGGCCCCCATATCTCAAGGCACTTATCCCCGACCAGCTCGAACCCGATTACCTTTTCTTTTGCCTTTGCATTTCTTATATCCCCCAACCGATACTGTTGATCTTTAGCTGGACATTCAATTTCTATGTCTCCTGTATCAGCTAAACCTGCATCTAAATCTGAATTATTATTCTTGTTTTTTTGTGGTTTTGTTTCGTCGTCAGGGGGTGTTGGGGTAGGAGGTTTTTTTAAAGTTTGCATTTTTACAGGGTTATATCTCATCGGTTCAAAGAACGGAAAGATAAAATCAAACCCTGGCTTTTCTACATTTAATTCTCTTGTTATCTGAGGAGTAGTAGGAAGACTATTTATTTTTGGTATCCCAACTTTCTCTACTTCTATCTTTTCAATCTTCACTTAGCAATCTACGAAGTCGCCACCTATCTCTTTCCCTAATTGGGCCGCCTTTTTGGTGGCTAATGCGCTGGCAATCCAGCCCACCAGAGGTATTCCAGACAAAGTACTTGCTGCTGGAGTGGCAGTAATTAACGAAGTTCCAACTATCTCTCCCTGAGACTCCGCGCTGCCTTTATTTTTTATGCACTGGAGATAGCTGGCTGCTAACTCTGCATCTCCTCCAGGTCGATGGGCAACATATTCTTTTCTTACATAGTCAGTCTTACCATTCCATTTCGTCTTCTCAGAAGAGAATAAAGTTGTCTTAGGTTGGTGCATATTATGTGTAACTACTACCTCTAAATCACCAGACTCAGAACGGTTGTATCGCAGTTGACTTGCCGAGTTCTCAGTCGTTTGGAGTCGAGCTAAATCGGGTATGCCGTCTTTATTTGCAGAGGACAACAAAGTTAAAGACATCAAGTTACTAGAAATCAGTCCTATTCCTAGTAGTCCAGGTAAAAAATATTCTTTCATTTAAGTAGTGCTGGCCCCGTGACGTTAGGCATTTTTATTTGATTTTGAATTACATCGACCATTTGATCCTGAAGAGTCAAAATCATATTATTCATAAATTCAACTCGTTTCATATACATTATTCCTCCTCCAGTTACAACCATTAAGGACATAACAAATGATGCTACTGACATAGCATTACAGATTTTTTGCAGCATTAATTCTACGGCCGTGTAGATATAGCCTAGCTCTTCTTATTAACTATGCAAATCAATTACTCAGTAACTTCCACCCACTCTTCTTTTGTATTATCCCAGTTATAGTTTTTGCCATCTGTAGGATACTGAACCCATTCACCATTTGAGTTTTTGTATTCATATATCGTTTGGTCGTCTTCTCCTTTCCCTGGGTAGCTATCAGGTACAACAAATTCACATATACTTTCATCAAAGGCCCAAGGATGATAATTATTCCATTCTGCGTATTTTGCGTCAATTTTTGCTTGTTTTTCTTCAGCCGTCATGTCTCTGACATGCCATACATCTTTTACTCTGTCTTCATCAGCAAAATATTTATACTCTAATCCGTTATGAGTAAACGCCATTGAGATGTCTTCTCCTATTAAGGGATCAAAGACTTCATAAGTTTTTAATACTGGTGGTGAAACTCTCTGAAATTTTTTATAGCCAAGTGGAGGTGAATCACTTGTCCAGTCATGGTCTGGAAAATTTGCTTTTAAATTAGATTCAAAACTTGGATGAATACCGTTGATAGGTGTATTAGAGCTATCAACTTTGATAAATAAACGATCCATTATTCGATACCTGTTCGAGTGGTAGGCCATTGCCTAACATTGCCTGGATAAAGAATTCGGACAAACCCTTTACCGCCCGTTCCACCGCCTGCACTACCGCCACCTGATCCAGCACCGCCACCACCAAAGTCGCCACCATTACCTACCACATTCATTCCACCAGAACCACCTGACGCTCCACCTGATCCACCACCACCACCACCACGAACAACATTAGCAGCAGCACCAGCACCACCTCTTCCATATCTACCTATTCCACCACCAGCACCCCCACCGTTTTGATAGTTTCCTGATTGCCCATGAGCACCCCCACCCCCACCGCCATAGCCTGACGCTGCGGCAGTCGGATAACTCCAAGTCTGATATGTTGAACAGGTTTCACAATCTCTATCGTTATATATTCCACCTTGTCCATTACCTCCTGAACCATGACCACCTCTTCCACCATAGCCAGCAGAACCGCCACCACCGCCTGAGTGCCAGTTACCACCTTCGCCTCCCGTCCCTTTACTACCAGCATCGCCGTTGACGTGATGAGGTGTTGTAGGTGTTTGACCAGACGTATGGAAATTCTGTGTATATGTGGTACTACCGTAACCGCCTCCAGTTGTCGTGTCACCCAGCATGCCACCAGAGGCATAACATCGGGCATGAGATCCGTCACTAGCGTCGTTGTGATTAGCAGCGTTAAACCATGAATGGCCTCCTTGACTATGACTAGATCCCCCTGCTCCACAAACAAGGCTGTAACTTTGACCAGGAACTACAGTGAAATCATTACGCCAAGCACTTCCACCGCCTGCACCACCTTTGCCATATCTACCCACCTGAGCATAGCCACCACCGCCACCACCGCCACTTAAAACCATTACAGAAATAGTTTCAGTGTTAGCAGGAGCCGTCCATGTGTAACTTCCTGGTGTTGTGTATTCGTCTTGTCCAACATCGGCTGGTGGCTTTCCACCAGAACCCATTAATATTTGTTGAATACCAGACATCAGCTTAGACCTCCACCACTTATGTAGGCGACTGTTGAGCTAACCCAATACAGCGTACACATTCCCCTTGTGGCAAGCGTTCTAGTCCCAGTGGAACCACTACCATCGCATAGGTAAAGAGTGCAACCTGATTGAGTAATAGAAGCGTCACTACCACTCGTATTAATTAATGAAAGAGTATTTCCTGCTGTCCAACCACCACCGACAATAGGTGTAGTACCACTAATACCCATACATCTACCTTTTAAACTAGAGCCATGATTCATACTAGTATTACTACCGCCCCAATAAACATCTTTGACATCCCACTGAACACCGCCGATTTTCTGAGTTAATATATCTGCGTTTAAAGTTCCTGTCGCTGAATCAAAAGTTAATTTAGCATTAGTTTTTGGAGGTAAAGCACCAGTAGCAGCAGTTGTAAATACAACATTGCAAGTAGTATCTGTAGTTTCGTCTGTAACTGGAATAGTTAAAGGAGACGCATCTTGCCATGAACAAGTGCCATCACCATCTTCTCTTAGGAATTTAGTACCACCTGATTCACCAGTTGATTTAACTGTTGTACCTTCTTTTGCATCAACATAAGCCTTGACAGATTGTTGACTTGGAACAGCAGTGGCACTATCAGTTGCCATGTTGTCTTCATCAATCAATGTCAAAGAGACATCAGAAGCCCATCCAAGATTTCCCGATCCGTCTGATTTTAAAAACTGTGTACCTGTTGAATCGGTTGCTGGTAGCGTCCAAACAACATTTGTCGTAACAGTGGTAGGTGATTTAAAAGCGCAATAATGACTTGCATCACTATCGGCAAAACGTACTTCACCATTAAATAATGGATTCGTTGACGGCGGTATCAACGAAATATTGACATCAGTATCCCCTGAACCTATGTCGTAAGTCAGGGTATTACTTTTTAATTTCCCATAAGGAGCCATGATTAGAAAATAATAAGGACTTGGTTGTTTGGAACGGCGATAGACACCGAACTATTCAGTGCTATCGGCCCAACAGCCATAGCATTTTTATTTGCACTTAACTCGTATGAACTTGTAGCCGTAGTTTCATTTTCAATTACCCAAGCATCTATACCTCCACCTGTTGCACCACTACCACCAGAACTATTATTTGACTGAATAGACCCACCCATGTACGCATGGTTTTGGCATTGATAATGCAAATAACTTTCAGTGTTATCACTAATGGAAATTGTTGTTAAAGCACCAGTGCTTCCTGGGGTTCCGACCGAGGAGATACCAACAGAATAAGCACCTCCTGATTTGTCTCGATATTTATAAAACGCTATTGGATGCCCTGCATTACTAGCGTCTTGTTGATCAAAAACATACGCATTGCCAGGAATTAATTCTAGATGTGGGCTTTCTATTCCTCCAATTGTGTATCCAAGAGTAGAGCCATTTCCTTGCTCTTTATGTGCAGAAGTCTTTGTAACTACTTTGACTATAAAAGTTTTATGAGTTGGAATATGTTTTCCATAAACACCTAAATATCTATCTTCAGAATCATTAGAAAAATAAGATAAATAATTCCAAGTAGTCCCTGCTGAAGTGTATTTAAGTCTTACTGTTAAGCCTACGTCACCAGTAAAACCATTAGGCAACGACGCTAACGGGGTGAACGACTCAATTCCTGTACTATTCCCAATTTCTATATAATCACCATCACTAGGACTAGCTGGTATAGCTGCAACATTAGTAACAGGAGAAAAGATAACAGCATTTGCTACTGCTGCTTGGGCCGTACCTGCGGCGGCTGAAGCTGCATTTGCTGTGTTGTTGGCGAGTTCTGCTGTTGTGACGGCATAACCAACACCTTTAGGATCAGTTGATGGGTTTGTATTGTTACCCGTTAACGTCCAAGTATTTCCATTATTTGAAGTCGTAGCAACAAGTCTGTCGCTGGCTAATTTTGCTGCATCAGCAGAAGTTTTAGCATTATCGGCTGTTGTAATTCCATAAGCTAAACCTTGTGGATTACTGCCAATACCATCACCTGTTGGGTTTGTACCGTCATGCAAATATGTATTAACTCGACTAAGTGATGTAGTGGCTTTTCCATCTGCGGTATTGGCTAAAGTATCTGCTGCTGTTGCGGTGTCAACTGCATATTTAACACCTTGAGGATTTCCCCCAATCCCATCTCCCTGTAAATTTGTTCCATCGTGAACGTAAGTATCAACGGCTGTCTTCGCTGTATTTGCTGTTGCTATTCCAAAAGCCAATCCTTGAGGATTTCCCCCAATACCATCTCCTTTTACGCTAGTTCCATCGTGGACATAATTATCTGTTGCAGTTTTGGCAGCAGCAGCTTGATCAACTGCATATTTAACACCTTGAGGATTTGAACCAACACCATCTCCTTGTAGGCTTGTTCCGTCATGGACGTAAGTATCTGTCGCAGTCTTAGCAGCATCAGCAGCCACCTTTGCGTCACCTGATTGAGTGATAGTAAAAGCAAGACCTACTGGATTACCACCAATACCATCACCTTTTACAGTTGTTCCATCGTGGACGTAAGTATCAGTAGCTAGTTTGGCTGCATCGGCTGTGTTTGTAGCAGTAGTCGCGGTTTGAGTCGCCGTATTACTCGCAGTCGTAGCAGCAATAGCTTTAGCCGCTCCTAAAGCATTTAGATCTGCTTGCTCTTGAACAATGTATAAGTTCTGTAAATCTGAATTATTTAACGCCTCCGCAGTTAAATTTGATCCATCATTCCAAGGAGACAACTGTGCATCTTTTGGTGTCTGCCTTTGAATCGTTAACTCTTCTCCAGCAGCAAGACCAGTAGTAAGAGTTATCTGCGTTGCACTCGTAAATGTATAATCTGTTCCGTCGCTTAAAGTTGAGGTCTGGGTTTCTGCTAATAGATCTCTTCCCTTATAAACCTTGACATGAGACTTCAATAAATAATTAGAACTAAAGGGCAGAGTGAAAACAGTCTGCCCAGTATTCGTAACTTGCGTATAGGTATCAGCCATCTTGCGGGACTCTTACGAGGACGTAGCCTTTATTGTAAGGCTTAATCGGAATTTGCAAAGAATCACTTTATTCCTGAAAGAATCTTTGCTGCTGCACTTGAATCGTCAGTCCTCTTCTGTTGGCGTGTTGCACTATATAAATCACGGCGTTCTCTCCATTTCACAGCAGAACCCTCTTCGCTTAGATTTAATTGATTAACAGCTAATTGACCATAATAATTTTTAAGTTCTTGCATTAAGACGTAGGGCAGCTCCTTCTGTACTTCCTTTATTTCTTTATTAACAATTTCCTGAACCGTAGTTGTTGATTTGTTTTTCTTAA
>NZHF01000009.1 GCA_002691305.1 Gammaproteobacteria bacterium
AATGGGCTTGATATTAATAATAGTGAAATAATAAGAATCTTTTTCATTATGTTTCCTCGTTAGAATTTTCTTTTATATATTCTATTGCAGTATCAATCCTATCAATTACTACTCTAACTCTACTATTCCACCTGCAGCAATTAAATCTTCATCATTATGAAGTTTCTCATCTGCAAGTGTTAATGCCCATGGCTGAATACCAATAGCCTTCATCACAATTTCCTTATCTGCTCTTAATTCATTTGAAGCATATTCTAATGAATGAATATTGCCTTCTTCAAAAATTCTTAACAATATCTCTTTATCAGATTTGATACCTTCACCAGCATACTCATAGGCTAATCCCAGAAGTGGCATCTGAAGAAAGTATTCTGTATCATTTCGAAGTTCTTCCGAAGCAAATTCAAATGCAGAACCATTACTTTTTTTCAGAGCCATTGATACTATTTCCCTATCCTCCTTGAGTCCATCAGGAATAAATTCTATCAATCTGCCATTCAAATTATCGCTTGGTTGTAATGCTTCTATTATAAAATCTTTATCAGACTTGAACTCTTCAGGAGCATCAAGAAATCCATTAACACTATTTCGAGCTGCTAATAGTGCAATTTCTCTATCAGATTTAAGCTCTAAAGAAAGATATTTGTAATACGATGGAGCTTTTTTAATAACGCTCAAAAAAAATTCTCTATCAGATTTAAGTTCATCCGGAGCATGATCAAATCCACTATATGCATCCCCAAGTGAGGCAAGTATAACTTCTCTATCGTTTTTCAACTCTTCGGAAGCATATTCCAATGAAGATCCAAAAGCTCTTACGGCAACTAAAACAACTTCTTTATCTGATTTCATAGCATCAGAAGCAACTTCTAAATGATATGCTGAACCTGTGACTGCATTTAGAGTGATTTCTTTATCATCTTTGAATTTATCTGGAATATGCATGAAGGAAAAATGATGTGCTTTAACTAATTCTAGAATAAATTCTCTATTATTTTTATCTTCTTCATTGATTTCGTGAAACTCTATTTCTGAATTTGCTATTTGATCTATTAAAACTGAGTGATCTTGTATAGAATCATTATCATTGTTCTTGTGTTTATCAATCGCTATTTGTAGATTTTTCAACCTAGCTAATACATCACTAGAGAGGTCCTTAATATTTATTTTCTCGAATGAACTTAAAAGCAAGTCTTCATCTAATAGTTCTTCTTTATCAGAGACATAAAAAGTAATTTGACCTTGATCTGAAAAATAGCCAAGGTCTGATCCTTTGTAAAGCGATGAAATTAACTGAATTAATTCTTGTTCCTTAGTACTTAAATTTTCTTCAGACTTTGGTGCACTTCCATGAGCGCGATCCTTAAGATACAACTCATACCAACAGCCGTCTTGAACTTCAAGCTGATATCCATTTTCCCAAATATGAGCGTAATTTCTATTTAAAAGATAATCATTCATCTGGGGATCACAGATTCCATCTTCATGCTCCTCATAATCAAGTTCTTCTGGTGGATTAGTCTCAGTATATTTACCATTAATATATGGCATGATATTTCCTAATTACCTTTTATATATTCTATTGCAGCCTCAATCCTATCAACTACTGTTGCTTGATTGAGCAAGATTAAAGTTTGATCTATAGATGGTGATTGAGTGCCCCCTGTTACAGCGATTCTAATAGGTTGACCAATCTTTCCAAAACCAATTTTATGCTTTTCACAAACCGACTTAAGTGCTTCTGAAATAGATTCTTGGTTCCAATTAGACTCTTTAAGGACATCAACAACATCCTCCAGTGGTAAGATGATTTCTTCTTTTAGAAACTTCTCAGCAGAAGCTTCATCATAATTGATCTCATCTGAAAAAAGACTGTCATAACTAAATACCAAATCATTGATGGTATGAGCTCTATTCTTATAGGCTTTGATGAAGTTTGTCATAATTTCATCTTCTTGGTCTTTGGCGATCTGTGATCGAGCCTCGATCATCAACTTCAATTCATTATCATTGGTATTTAATAAGTGTTGTTGATTTACCCATCGTAGTTTTTCAATGTCGAACTTTGCACTGGCTTTGTTGATGCCTGAAAGGTCAAAACCATCGATCATTTCTTTAATACTAAATATTTCCTGATCCCCCTTGGACCATCCAAGTCTGACCAAATAATTAAGCAATGCCTCCGATGAGAAACCCTCATCTCTATAATGAAGAACATTCATCGCGCCATGTCTTTTTGAGAGCCTAGCTCCATCTGGCCCTAAAATCATTGGGAGATGAACAAACTGTGGCTTTGGGTATTCAAAAGCCTCCATGAGTTGAATGTGTCTTGCTGAATTCTTAAGATGATCATCGCCTCTCATGACATGTGTAATTCCTGATTCATGATCATCAATCACTACTGCGAGATGATAAGTGGGAGCTCCATTTGAACGCATGATGATGAAATCATCCAATTCATCGCTCTTTACCTCAACATCGCCAAATACTTGATCTGAAATAACGATACTTGATAAGCAATCTGATTTGAGCCTAATCGCACCTTCTGACTCATAGGCTTTTCCTTCTTCTATCAATTGATTGGCTTTCTTCTGGTAAATATCAAATCTATCTTTCTGCTCGATAACTTCTCCATCATGATTCAAGCCTAACCATTCAAGACCTTCAGTAATTGAATCAATTGATTCTTGAGATGACCTCTGGATATGAGTATTTTCAATTCTTAGCAAGAATTCTCCACCCTGGTTCCTGGCATACAACCAAGCATAGAGAGCAGTTCGAACACCTCCAATATGAAGGTATCCGCTAGGGCTTGGAGCAAAACGAGTTTTAACCATTATTTAATTCTAATTGATGGATTTAATTTTCTCTGAAATTTCTTCCATTGCTTTAAAGCATTCGGGGGCTATGGTGAAATTTAAAAAACCGTGAATGAGGCTTGGGTACTCCTTGTAGTCAACTTTGACATCATTTTTTTGGAGTATTTCTGCATAAGCCTTGCCTTCATCGCGAAGCGGATCAAAACCAGCTGTGATTATTAATGCGGGCGGCAACAAATTTAATTTCTCATAATTCATTGGGGCAGCATAGATATTCGTGTAATCACTTTCATCGATGTAATTATTACCAAACCACTCCAATAACTCCTTTGTCAAAAGGAAATAGCCATCGGTAAATGTTTTTATGGATTCGTAATCGCCGCCGGTATCGACTGCTGGATAAAATAAAATTTGTCTCTCGGGTTTGATCTTCCCTTCTTCAATTCTTTTGATGCATAAACAAGCAGCAAGATTCCCGCCTGCACTGTCGCCGCCAATAGCAATTTTATTCATATCTATCTCAAACTCATCGGCATTTTTAATCAACCAATCCATGGCCTGATCACAATCCTCTAGGGGTGTTGGGAATCGNTGNTCAGGAGCAAGNCGATACTCTACGGAAAAGATTTTCCAACCCAGCATTTTTGATAAGAACTTACANACTGGATCATGTGTTCTTATNCTTCCAATTGAGAAACCACCGCCATGAAAAAAGAGCATGGAATGGTCATTTGNTTTAAAGTCATTTGGAATATANTCTCTGATCNTGATTTGATCATCACCAAGGTCGATCACATGATCAACTGTCTTTATCCTNGGAGGCCTCTTTTGCAATAACACTGCAGTTGTGTCATAAAAATCACGGATTTTTTTGACACCAATATTCTCTATGTCCGTCNNGATTCTTCTCTTCTCAAGAATATAAAGAATGATCTGCATGGCAGGNGACATTGTTCTGCCATCTCTTTCAATAGGTTTATTCCGAATCATTCGCATACGCAATGATTCTGGCAACATCATGATTAGATTTAATCTAAAGTCCAAATTAATTACCCCACTTTGAAGCCATTTAACTCCAGTTGCTGATCAATATCAACNTCAATCACAGATTCAACTTTTGCNAGTTCAGGGCCAANATGGAGCCATCTTTCTAAAAGATCAATTTGATTGATCTCTCCTCTCAAGCATACNTTAACTGTTCCATCAGATAGATTCATAGCTGAGCCTTGAAGGCCTAATTTTACAGACTCTTTTTTGGTGTTTTCCCTAAAGAATACGCCTTGAACTCGACCGGATATTACGAAAGAACGATTAACCAATGTTACTCGCCTAAGTAACGACTCACATGCTCAATGATTTGATCGGTATTTAGCTCAAAAATCCCACCTTTTACATCCTCAAGCTCTACATATTCAGAACTATGAACAAGTGCCATTGCAATCTTTGTTGGTTCTGTCAATGAGCTTGTATCATTGACAATCAATGGCACATGCTGCAGCAAGGGCAATCTTTCCTCTGAGGGGTAATTAAACATGGAGTAAAACCCATACCAACTGACTGACATATTTTTAACTTGATCGATAAAATTTTCATATGCCCTCTCAATGGAAATGCCCTCGCTTCGATTGGTGATTGTGAATTCCCACATCCCTTTTAGGCAATCAATACTCTCATCAATTGTTCCCTTGGTTTGACTGCCTAGAAGCTCTGCTCTTTTTGCAGCATCAAAGAACGGGTAGGTTACAAAAATGACTTTGTTAATGAGTTCTGGCTCAATTATTGCAATCTCATTGGCAATTGCTGAACCTGTATGGAAACCGAGCAGAGTAATATCTCCTGAAAGCTCACCTGAATCTTTTAAAGATTTAATGACTTCAATGACATTGAATGCATAGTCTTCAATAGAAATCGTTTCTTTGATTTTGGAAGATTGTCCATATCCCAGCATATCAAGGGAAATGGCAGCAATGTTTGTTTGGGAAATGAGGTCATTACAGAATGTATCGTAGTATCCGCCACTGTATGGCATTGGATGAAGGCAAATGATCGTCTTATCTGATTGACCATATTTTCTTCCGTGTACTTGGCCTAATTTTGTCTCAATATAAAAATTCTTTCTCATTAATAATTCCTCAACGAAAAAGCCCCGTGGTGATTCCTTAAGGTATCTGCCACAGGGCTTATGTTTTTCTAATCTTTACTTACTATAAGCAATAATTAGAAATTATAGGTTACACGAAGTCCATATTCTCTCTGATCTCTCAGATGAATATGAGTACTTTCAACAGCAAAGTTGTAAGACGAAGTACTTCCTCTTACAAAGTCACTGGTGTCAGCAATATTGTTACCGCCCAATGGAGCATCTTCATCAGTTAAATTTGCAACATATGCTTCAATACTGATTCCGTTGTCCATTCTTACTCCTGCTCGCAAGTTGATTTCAGTTGCATTAGGAATAACAGACATGTTTGTGACTTCATCATAGTAGTTACCTGTGTAGTAGAGTTCTCCTCTCATATACACTTCACCCATGGATGTTTCGCGTTCGTTGTTTACTACCAATGAACCTTGCCACTCTGGGTAGCGAGCCGCAGTCTGGCCAATACAATTTGAGTTGCCAAATACATCATCATAGTCACCACAATCGGCGCCAGCTGGGAAGCTAGCAATCTTTGCTCTGGTATAACCTACGCCACCTTGCAAAGTTGTGTTTTCAGATGCTGCCCATGTGAAATCAAACTCCAGACCTTCAATATCAGAAGAAGTTCCGTTTCCGCTAAAAGCAACCGTACATGACGGTACATTACCGGTAGGATCACAAACCGGGTCAGCTGGAATCACTCCGAATCCAGAATAAACCTGATCGGTTCTTTCCATGCTATACATAGCAAGTGTCATGGCAAAACGTCCATCATCTGAAGTTCTCTTCCAGCCAAACTCCATATTGGTGAGTTCTTCCTCACCGTATGTCTCGCCTATTCCAGGAACGTCTGCTGTAAATGTAGCAATCTGCTCAGCGGTAGTTAGCTTAGCAGCAACCTCAGGATTAAACCCNCCAGGCAATGTTCCTTCACTGTAGCTCACATAAATCATTGAGTTGTCAGACAGATCATTCTTCAGAACGAGTCTTGGCAACGTTGATTTAAATGTAGCTGGTGAAAGTGTTTTTCCTGCAGATGCNTTGATCCTGTTGTTACCGACTTCATCTTCTTGTCGNCTAACTTCAGCAACCAAAGTCATGCTGTCTGTCAGTCTGTAGTCAATTGATCCATATATTCCAAATGTATCAGCAGTCAGTGTGGTTGAAGCGCCATCTGGATTACCNATATCAGCAAACCAGTATGAGAAGAATGGTGAACGTCCATCAAAGAATCCACCGTGCGTCATTGTCATTAGATCAACCTGAGTCGCACCAATAGACCAATCAAATTGATCATTGCTTCCAGACAATCTTACTTCGAAAGTCTCGTCTTCAGTCACTCTAGCAGCGGCAGTATGAAATCCAAATCCAGCATCTGCATCAAAATCATGAAACAGTAAATAGTCATCATCATTCGTACCGTATGCAACATTAAGGTTCATGCTGTCAGAGATATCGTATGAAATAGTCACCGATGCTCTTTCGCCATCTCTTACAAGACCATAACCATTGAATTTTAGGTCAGAAAAAGTGTGGTCACCAATGGGGCGATAGCCGCTTCTGCTTCCGCCTGGTTGTAAGTGTGACATCGCACGATTGTAGTTGTAGCTGCTTGTAGAAGCGCCTAAGGAACTTGGTATTTGAAGATTTCCTTTGTAAACCGACTCTAGGCCGTTCTCGGTAAAGCACGTCCAGCCAGTAACATTACTTGTTGGCGCAGCACAAAAGTTATGCTCATCCAGTCCACCGGAAACCGCATAGGCACCAGGACCATCTAAGTCTTCATATCTTGAAGCTCTTAGAGTAATGTTTAAGTTATCAGAAGGATTGATATCAATTAATGCGCCCATTGCAAGAGTCTGCTCATCACCCAATCTTTGAGGTGCTTCAAGCAAAGCATTGTCGTTCATATAATGGCCATCTTTATCGGTATAAGACCAATTGAATCTTGCAGCGACCATGTCGCCAATAGGACCTTCAAAGAACCCAGTAGCTGATGCGCCACTCTTGTTCGCATAATCGTATTCAATTGAACCTTTAAACTCATCTCCGGGTTTAGCAGTCACGATATTGATTGCACCAGAATATGTGTTACGTCCAAATAGCGCTGATTGAGGTCCTTTAATGATCTCAACTCGCTCTACTTGAGTGATCGGAAGACTGTGAAGTCCAGATGTAACGATCAAGCCATCAACAAATACAGATGATGTACGTTGTAGGGGAGAAGTCGCATCAAAAGTAACGCCTCTAAATCTTGGCATTACAACGACACGGCCATTCTCGTTATTCATTGATTCGATGAACAGACCAGGAGCAGTCTTCTGAACATCAAGAATGTTCTTAAATCCTGCGGCTTGAATCTCTGCTGCATCAACAGCTGTAATTGCAAGTGGAGTATCAAAAATAGATTCTTCCTTTTTTCTTGCTGTTACAGTAATTTCTTCAATAGCAAATGCTCCATCTTGGGCATAAGTATTGCTAATCATTCCCGATGACAAAATGACAGCAAGTGCCAATCCTGTGCGGAATAATTTCGATTTATTTATAAACATGTTTAACCCCGTATATTAGAAGTGCCCCTATATTACAAAAATCGACAGGATGCTGTCAATTTGACAGCGATAAAGATTTTCTTCAATATTGACCAATGAATACTTCGAATAGACTCTGTTTAAAATTAATTCCATTGTTAGTTTTAGTTTTTTCAGAACCCTCAATTTCAAGATTAGTCAATGCAGACGGGTCCTATCAGACGATACCCCTAGAGAAGGATGTCGTTACATTAGCGGTGATCCAAACGGGAATTAATTCTCTCCAGGATTTTAAAGACCCAAAAGTTGGATTAAAACAAAATTTAGATCATATGCTAGAAATGGGCGAATCTGCGTGTGCGCAAAANCCAAAACCCGACTTTCTTCTTTATCATGAATTCCCCTTGACTGGATATTCTTCAGGCAGCCGAACAGAAAAATTNAAATATACCATCCAAGTCCCTGGACCAGAAACACTGGAACTAGGCAAGCTTGCAAAGAAATGTGATGCATATCTNATNTTTGGAAGCTATGCAACCGATTCAGATTGGCCNCAACATATATTAAGTATTAATGCGGTGATTGGGAGGAATGGAGAACTAAGAAAAGCCTATTGGAAATCAAGAAACATTAAGAGAATCTATCCAGACAGAGAAATTCCGACCACAACCATAGAAGCAGTGAGGAATAAATACCGAGAAAAATATGGAATGGATGAGGAATTTCCAGTGCTGAAAACAGAATTTGGAAACATTGCGGTAAGCACTGTTCAAGGTGATCCATTTATTTTTGCAGCATTTGCAATGAAAGGGGTAGAAATTATGCTGAGAACGGCAACTCTTTTTGATGAGTCTGATGTCAGAGCTATGTCTTGGAGCAATAATTTCTATAGTGCTATGGCAAATATTACGCTGCCTCTTGGTGGTCCTTATAGCGACAGTGGAGGAAAATCAATCATCACAGCACCCAATGGAGATTTACTCGCCAAACATCCAAGCACCCATGAGGAAGGCATCATTACTGCTCAAATTCCCATTGCTGAATTCAGAAAGAATAGAACCATACCGCACTATGCTTTAGATATGGTGCAAGATGTTTTTTCAGAATACCAACAAGAGATCCCTATGAATCATCTCGATATGGATCCCAAAGAGCTTCCAGAAACAGGTGAAGCCATGAAAGATTACTTTGATGATATCAGCCGATATCTAAATAAATAAAGGAGAAGAAATGAAATCTAAAATTACATTTGTATCAATACTGGTCACTCTGATGTTTGTGAATACTGAAATCGCATCTGCATTTGAGCTCACTCCTGGTGCGAATCAATTAAAGGCACAAAGAAAGATTACCTGTTCGACCGTAGACGACAAACCAATTGTTTACTGGTGGTATGGCAGAATGTACAGTCGGGTCCAAGGCGAGGCGGATCGTCTTTTATTTAGAGTAGAAGGCATGAATATCAGAGCCTGCACCAGCGTGACTGACCCAGAAAGGGGCAATGGTTTCAAGATGGTCAGTCGTGAACTTCTTTTTTATCAGGATCCTGTGACTGGTGAACTGATGAATGAATGGAAGAATCCATGGACCGGAGAAACGGTCGAAGTGCTTCACGTTGCAAATGATCCGGTGAATTGGGGCAGCCAATTCGAACTCGATTCAAAAGGTCAACCATTTGAAATGCGAAACTTCAATATCCATAAAGACGACTGGTGGGATACTTCTACTATTCCGCTCTTTTATAAAAATCCCTTGGCAGGTGATTTTCAGGAATATGTGGGCGGAACCTATCATGCCACTGAAATGTTCAATACCACAGGAAGCATTNCNGATCTAACTCGAGATGACAAAGACACGGCAAAAGCGAGTATNGGATGGGAAAGAATCTCATACTGGCTTCCTTGGATGAAAATGAACGGGCGAGATGGAATTGTCTATTTCCATACATTTGGTAAAAAAATTGATAGCTATGATGATTTACCAGAGTCCATGAAAGAAGAAATCAAGAATAATTATCCAATCTACAATCGACCGCCTCCNACAGATGATCAAAGGAGAAATGAGACCAGCTGGACTTATTTTAAGAAAATGTTAGGAGGATCAGTCNNGAAGGATGAATCAGGACACTAAAAAACAAAACCTGTCAGAAAGCATTGAGTTCTTGGCAGATTTTCAGCTCCTCTTTGGAAACATCATTCGAATTAATGGTGCTTTCTTAGAGGTGGCAGAAAAAATCTGTTCGGATGATGAGCTCGTAACAGTTCCAATCTGGCGAGTGATGGCAGTCATTCGATTAAGTCCAATGACGGTCTCTGAAGTAGCAAAATATCTAGGCCTTAAGAGACAAAGTGTTCAATCCACAGTCAATCAAATGAAGCGAAGGGGATTAATAATTTTCAGAAAGAACCCAAATCATAAAACATCCCCATTGGTGATCCTGTCAAAAAAAGGAAATGATAAAGTGGATGATATCTTTAAATATCAAAGACAACTGACTGAGGTTTTTATCAAAGGGATTGAGATCACGATGAAAGACGTGGTATCAAGTCGAGAGTTTCTCAGAGCTCTAAGGGAAAACTCTGAGAAAAATATTTCAAAATTAAATTAGGAGTCAATTATGAAAGCTTACATGTTGGTAAGAGCTGTCATCCAGGACAGAGAAAAGTTTGTCAATGGTTATGGCAAAGAAGCAGCCAAATTGGTTGAAAAATATGGCGGGAAATACAAGGTGAGAGCGCCTGGTGCGATTGCATTGGAAGGCATTAATGATGAACANAATTCTGTCGTCATTTCTGAATGGCCATCAAAAGAAGCTGCTCAAAATTTCTGGAACTCTGATGAGTACCAGGAAGTAAAGAAACTGAGAGAAGGAATCGCAGATTGTTATGTGCTTCTCATAGAATCAGACGACTTGTCTTAGGGGAAAACAATGGGTAATACGATAGTTAAAAGAACCACCTTGATTGTCAGAGACATTGAAAAGTCAAGAGCATGGTACCAGGAAGTTTTAGAAATGAGTGCCTACTATGACGATGAGGTTGTCTTAAGTGGAACAGGCATGGCAGCAGGGAAAAAAGGCGATAAAACTCACTTGGTTATACTGAAATGCGAGGATCCAGTCATTGGGATGATTGGACTGCTTCAGTGGGTCGATCCGGTTTGGCCTGGACCTGAGGAAATTCCAACGGCGGTTGATTATGGCCTTCCAACATTTGTTGTGGATACCGATGATTGCAAGGCTCTGTATGATAGAGCCGTAAAAATGGACAGCGTCATACACAGCGAACCGCATGAATGGTCTGTGAGAGGTGCAACTGGAGACATGATTAATTTTCTTGGCATGTCACTTTTTGATCCAGATGGACACTTTTTTGAAGTTAATCAACGTTTAGGATAGGAGAATAAAATGAGATTTCAACGTGCAAATTACTTGGTCAGCAATAAAGAGCGTGCCCTACTCCTCTACAGAGATATCTTGGGTATGAATCTTGACTTCATGAAAGTATCAGAAGAGGATTCTTATTCATATGATGTCTTTGATATCGATGATTCANTACCAATCGAGTTCGCCTTACTAAGNTACGANGATCAGCCCAGAGTCATGGCGCTTACAATCTTAGGGGATGGAAACCTTGAGCAAAATCCAACACCAAGAAGAGCTGCAATATGCATAGAAGTTAATGATGTGGATGATATAGTTTCAAAATGCAAGGCAAATGATTTTCACTGCTATCGAGATGATCACTTGATCACCCATGATGGGAGAGAGGGGAAAGAAGTAGGAATCCTTGATGACGATGGAAACCTTGTTGTTATTTATAAAATAGAAAAAGCATAATTATGGAAAATATACAGGCTGATAATAAAAGTAACACAAAGTCTTCATCGGCTTGGATCATGGTTAGCCTGATGATGGTTGCTTACATATTCTCATTTATTGATCGTTACATACTTGGTTTATTGATCGAGCCTATAAAAGCAGATCTCAATTTAACNGATACACAGATTGGTCTTCTTCTTGGGCCTGCATTTGCAATCTTTTATGCCACCATGGGTTTGCCTCTTGGATATATGGCCGATCGANTGAAAAGAATCTCAATTGTTTCAATTGGCATCTTTGTATGGTCATTGGCTACCGCTGCCTCTGGGTTTGCTCAAAACTTCTGGCATTTATTCACTGCAAGAATGATGGTTGGCGTGGGTGAAGCCACTCTAAGTCCATGCGCGCTCTCAATAATCAATGACAGCTTTCCTGCTGAAAAAAGAGGAAGACCGATTGGTGTCTATACAATGGGAATGTCGATTGGTCCTGCTTGTGCATATTTAGCTGGAGCTGCTGTGCTNACTTGGACAAATAATGCTGGCTTAATTTCAATACCAATCATNGGTGAATTGGCTCCNTGGCAACTCGCATTCATTATTGTCGGTCTACCNGGANTACTGCTCGCCATATTAGTCAACACAAGGAAAGAGCCCCAAAGGCCTATAGATCATAATCCGAAAGGAAATCTAAAAGAAGGCATTACAGATGCNTTGAAATTCTTTGCAAAGAAAAGATGGGTGTATGCCAGCTTTATCCTGCCTGCATGTGTGATGACAATCATTGCTTATTCACAAGCTTGGGTGCCTGCTATGTTTCAAAGAACTTGGGGGATGGAAGCATCGACTTATGCCTATATCAATGGGCTACTCTTGCTGGCATTCGGACCAATATCAAACAATGTGGCCGGTTGGCTATGCGATCATTGGGCAAAAAAGGGGTATAAAGATGCTGGATTAAGAGTTCTCATTTTGGGTGCAGTCATACTTCTGCCTACAGGGATTCTGGCTCCATTAATGCCTACCCCAACTCTCTGCCTAATACTCTATACGATTAATACGATTGGCACTGCATTCACATCCTCATCAGCATTGGTTACCCTTCTAAGGGTAGTGCCAGCCAATCTAAAAGGTTTATCAGTGGCATTCTATTTGATGTGCATCAGTCTAGCTGGCTTGCTAATCGGGCCAACAGTGGTGGGAATCTTAAACGATACAGTCTTTACACAACAAGATGGTGTGAGATATTCAATGAGTGTTGTACCGTTGATCATTGGTACTCCTGTATTGCTGCTAATACCCTATATGAGGAAATTTTACTTAAAAGAACTAGAGGAGATTGAAGGCAAATGAAGAAAATATTAACTTCCATATTCTTATTGGTCTTGCCAATTTTGGTCCATTCACAAGGAGAGGACAGTACAAAATTTGAAAGAGATGAAATGATTATCAGTGAATTCTTACCGGGTTTATACAGCAACTACAATCAGGTTTATTTTAATAATCGAGGTAAAGTGCCTGATGAGGAAAGGCATCGAAGAAGAGAAATTGAGATTAAAGAAATTGAAACCAATATCTTTAGTGTCTCTGATACTTTTATTAATGCCAATATTTTTGAAAAAACCATAACAAANGAAGACAAAGAAATAAGCCATGCAATCATTGTTGTGGAGGCGAACAATATTGAAAAAGCCGTTCAGCTGAATATCTACAAAAGCGATGAAGAGTTTGCAATCGATGATCTTGATATTAAACCCGATTGCAGTGTCATGATGATAAGGGGTGCTGAAGAATTTTATGCTAGAGAATTCACAGGNCAATGTGATGAACTAACTAATGTATACACACTTAGTGAGAAACATCTATTTGTTCGCATGAATGAAAATTCTGGAATCAAAACCAATGTTCCTTACAAATTAAACCAAGCCAGAGCCTTTGAGTGTTATGTGGATATACCTGGCGTGAGTGGTGGTCGAGATCTACCTTACAAGAGATATGAGCCGTTTTATATCCATGATCAGGGTGGCACTTTTGAAATTGTGACTGATTATGAGAAAAGAAACCTGGTCTTCAGATTGGTTAGGGTTGATTGGGAAATTAATAATCATATTGGTGTCTTCACAAGAGATGTCATGGTTCTTTATGCAGAAGAAAGAACGGATGATGGCTATATAATTAATGGGTATACATTTACAGAACCGGATATTACTCGGGTGGGAATTAACTTTAAATGGATGCTAGTCAGCTGTTTTATGGAATCCAATAAATTCGCAACACCGTTCATGTAAGAACTATTTCATGGGCATCAGAGTCTTTGTGATTGGTGCCCTTCTTCTGCCCTCTAATGGTGGGTAACTTTTCGATAAATAATCTAANATTGTTTTTTCAGTTTTTAGATCAAACTGCCATAAATTTTGTGAGGACTGCATCCATCGAATCATTTCTTCCCACCCTTGACGATCTGATCTTTGACTTGTAATGATGCCATACGAGTGACATCCTCCACAATTGGCTCTTACCAACTCCCATCCAGTATCCATGATTAATCCNGTTTGAGAATCTTCCTTTGCTGTGANNTCGTTAACCATAAGGGTAATAAGAATGAGAATCAGNATTCNANTCATGCTTTAACCTTAACCGCTATTCGATGGCAGGCATTATTGAGATAGCCCCTTGGATTCCACTGAGGAAGCACCGCTGGTTGAGAAACCCCCTTCTCATCCTCCGCTCTAGCCCAAACTTCGTAATAACCTAAAGATGGAAAAGTTACATTATGTTGCCAATGCTGCCATGCGAATCGATTGACCGGATCTTCTAATAAGACCTCTTCCCATGTTGAACCAAAATCAATTGATACAAATACTTTCCTTACGCTTAAGTCTCCAGCCCAAGCATGCCCTCTTATTTGTAGTTCATTTTTGATCTGATGATCAATTCCTGATTTAGGGAATGTGATCAGTGATTTGATCGGCATCGACTCAATGATGCGCATGTCTTCATCTGCAACCTTCGATCCGGGAACAACTGGTTCATATGGCACACGATAAGATTGCCCCATCATTTTTTCCCCATCATGCACTTGGTCCCTGATTAACAGCTTGCTCAACCATTTACCACTAACAGAGGCAGGCCATCCTGNACAAATCATTCTCAATGGTGCTCCATGAATTAAAGGAAGGTCTTTTCCATTCATGCCCCAAACGATTAAAGATTCGTCTTCCATCGCTTTCCAAAGAGGAACACCTCTCGATATGGGCCGCTTATTTGGATCACCTGATAAATGGCGATCCTTCCCTTCATAAGCAACGTAAACTGCGTCTTTCTTGATTGCNACATCCTCGAGAATATCCTTTATCCTGACTCCGGTCCATTCTGGACAACCCACGGCTCCAGTGGACCATTGATTGCCCTTTGCAGGAGGATAAAACTCTGAACGACCATTTCCACCGCATTCAATCTGGAGTTGCAATGTATGCGTTTTAAACCGTTTCTTTAGTTCAGAGATCTTAAACTGCTTTGGCGATTCACAGGACTCACCTCCCACTTTTAGCACCCAATCAGCAGGCTTTACTTCAGGGAGCGATGGAGGAATACCATTATTCCTTATAAATAACCTTGAGGAAGGAGTCACTCGGTCATCCAGAAGATGAGCGGGTGTTTCTGCATTCAAGGGACGATCATTTAGAATTTTGAGCCCCTCTTTACCGAAGATCTCAAATTCATCATTGGTTTGTGCAAACGCTGCAGGTATTAATCCTGCTGGCATGTTNTTGGCAAATGGTATGCTTGATCCCAATGCACCAGTCATTGCCATAAGACCGCTATTCTTAAGGAAACCCCTTCTCGTTAAAGGGTCGGTTAATCGTCCCCAGATGGATTTATCAGCTTTGATTGGATCTTCGGCATACAATTTATGGATACCAATTTTGTATCTATCAGATTTCAACTTATTCAAATATTTCAGCTTGCTCGGGTTCAGCNGATTCATCATTTCTAGACTCAATGTCCCCAGTAATTTCCCTCGCAAGATCACTTGCAGTGGTTTCAAAAAGAAATGGGAAAATAGAATGGATGATTGCTGCAAAGCCTGCAAGAATCATTCTTAAGCCATAGCCTGCAGCACATAATAGATGTTCAAAATATGTTTCACCTCTAGAATTTGGATGATCTGTGAATAGTTTCTTAAGCTTTTCCATTATCCTTTATCCATTCCGCTGACAATGTGATTGAGTTCAACCAAGTATCCATCTGGATCATAGAACTTAGATACATTCACACGTATAACATCTTGACCATTATATGAAGGATATTCCGTAAGTGTTGGCTCTTGAATAATTTCAATGGAATCCATTTTAGTAATCGCATCCCAACGAGAATCCAAATCATTGGTATTGAAAACAAGGACCGTATTTTGTGGNGTAAACCCTTCTCTTTTAACNGGTTTTTGCTTAACCTCAGCATTGGGATCATCATATGCATAGTCAACAAGGCCTATGACACCAATATGCTCATCAACAGTTTTCAGGAAAATTAATCGTATGGTTTTTTCTCCATGCGTATAAACCTGATCATAAATTGATTCCATGCCTAAGCATTTCTCATAAAGATTTAAAGAGTCTTCTATGTCTCGAACAATCAGAGTTGTTCTTCTGAAGACGATATCTGAATTTAGTGGATTGTTNTTCCCCATTTCCAATATAACCAAAAATAATATCTATATAATATCAATAGAATATAACGATATCAATTGNATTAAANGGTTAAATATTTTTTAGAATCAGCCCAAGTCTTCAATGAGACTTAAAACCTCTTCAGTCTTGCTTCTCATAAGCTCAACATCGTCTCTTGACTCAACATTTAAGCGAACCAATGGCTCGGTGTTCGACATCCTGAGATTAAACCTCCATTCACCAAAATCGAAACTGTAACCGTCTAGGCTTTCAATTTCAGGATCATCAGAAAGATAATGATCTTTGACTCTTTCAAGCAATTCCACTGGATTGCTCACGGTTCGGTTGATCTCGCCACTGACGGGAAACTTATTGATTCTATCTTTTACCAATTCTGTAAGACTTGATCCACATGCCGATACATTCTCAATGAGAAGAAGCCAAGGTATCATTCCGCTGTCACTGTAATAAAAATCTCTAAAATAATGGTGCCCACTCATCTCCCCTCCATAGATTGAGTCATTTTCTCGCATGACTTCTTTAATGAACGAGTGTCCAGATTTTGAAATAGTGGGAATGCCACCGAATCGATTCACTTCCTCTATGGTATTCCAGACCAATCTTGGATCATGGACAATACTGTCCCCTGGAGATTGCTTTAAAAGCTGTTCACTCAATAAGCCAATCAGATAGTAATTTTCAATAAAATCGCCATTCGAATCGAAAAAGAAACATCGATCAAAGTCTCCATCCCATGCTATACCAAGATCGGCGGAATTTTCTATGACGGCTTTTGAGGTTATGTCTCTATTTTCAGGCAATAAGGGGTTGGGAATTCCATTTGGAAAACTCCCATCGGGTTCATTTTGAATCTTGGTAATAGCGATAGGCAGTTTTTCCTGAAGCATATCCACAATTGGCCCTGCACAACCGTTTCCTGCATTCATAACAACATGCATGGGTTTGATCGTNTTGAGNTCAATGAATTCTAGAATTTTCTCAATGTATTCATGTTTTAAATTAATGGTCTCTATTTCAGACTCAACATTAAGATCAGATGCAGCTGCGTCAGCAATTTTTTTGATTTCACCGAGTCCACTTTCTAAACTGATCGGTTTTGCACCTTTGCCCACAATTTTCAATCCATTGTAATCAGCAGGATTATGGCTGGCCGTAATCATCACACCGGCATCGGTGTTTAAGTGATTTGTTGCAAAATATATTTCTTCTGTGCCACAGAGGCCAATCGAAAAAACTTTAGCNCCCTGACTATTGATGCCTTTTGTTAATGCATTAAGAATGCTGAGNGATGAAGGCCTTACGTCATATCCAACAACNACTGNCTNGGCTGAAAAAAACGATGCAATTCCAACACCAATTCTAAAGGCAACGTCTTCGTTTAACTCAGAGGGTATCCTGCCCCTGACATCGTAGGCCTTGAAGCAGGATATTTCGTTAGTCACTATTTAAGTGGCTGTTGGTAATAATCAAAGAAGGTGTACATGATGATTGTGCATATGACCAAGGTCAAAAGCATCACTGGCAAACCTTTTTTCGCCCACATGAGCGGNGTGATCGCCATGCTCTTNTCNCCTGTATCTCTCGCGAGTCTTTCTGAAACGGTCACAATAAATACATTTGCGGTTGAACCGATGTGCGTTCCATTGCCACCCATTCCAACACCCAATGCAAGACACCACCAAAGCGCAGCAGCATTTATGCCTTGAGCTTCCATTGACATGATGATTGGTATCATNGCAGCCGTGAATGGAATATTATCGATTGCAGCCGACATAATCGCAGCAACCCACATAAGAATAATGCATGCGAGCAAGAAATCTTCTTTCACAAAAGGAATGATGAATGATCCGAGATACTCNAGGAAACCACTGCCCTCAACACCNCCTACAATCATGAAAAGCGCGATAAAGAACATCAATAATGGAATCTCAACATCGTGCATGATGTCCTCAAGTTCCAGATGTTTTTGTAAAAATACTAAAGCAATGAGTCCTGCACCGGCGACCATCCATGGATCCCAGTNAATGACATTATGAATCACAAAGAGAACAACCATNGCNCCCAATACAACTAGGGACTTATTCCATAATCCTTTGTCTTTGTATTCTAAAGTNTCAGTAAATTGACCTTCGGCTNTAATGTCCAATTCTTTCTTGAATAGAACCCTCATGAAAAACAAGGTCGCTATCCATGCTACAGCAACAATCGGACCCATCTTTTCCAAAAAAGGCATGAAAGCGATGTCTTTTGCAGAACCAATCATCAGATTGGGNGGATCACCGACTAATGTGGCAACACCGCCGGTATCCGAAAGAAGTGCGGCAGCCATCAAATAAGGGATTGGAGTGACTTTCATTTTTTGACAAATCAATACAATCAATGGCCCGAATATGACCACTGTGGTGACGTTATCNAGAAGCAAGGAGATGAAGGTAACGGCTGTACCAATCAAAGCCAACATAAGAAATTGCCTTCCTTCTGCAAACCGACCAATTTCATATGCCAATACATCAAAGCCGCCCGTCTTGATCATAATTGCGACAATCCCCATCATGGCTGCTAGTAGGAAGACCACATTCCAATCAACCGCCTGGAAAGCACAACTTGGGGTATAAAATCCATACATTTGCCCCACAACAACCATGGTGCCTGCNCCAAGCATGGCCACTTTTACCCTGTGAAACCCNTGAAGTGTTTCTGTAAATATTCCAATAAAACTTATTGCCAGAATAATTCCCGAGATAAGCATCCCTTCATTCATCGCTGTTGGTATTGCTTCAACTGTGCATTGAGCCATTTCTGCTGCTGCCATTGATCTAACTCCTTAGAAGTAAAATAAAGACTAGATTCTAATACAAATAGTTAGAAAAAGTCACCAATTAAGCTTTTTATTTGCTGCCTTTGAAAGCTTCTCAATATAGGATGAATGCGCTTCTTTTTGATCGGTGCTTGATGATGCATGGATTATTTTTCTTTTTGAGTAATCAAACCTCTCGGTTGAAGTATCAATATTATGAGACTCTTCATCCTCTTGAGAAAAAAATCCGACCTGACCTCCGGTCATCAAAAGATAAACTCTGGCAAGAAGTTTTGCATCGATCAAAGCTCCGTGAACGTCTCTGGATGAGCCATCAACTTCATATCTATTGATCAGTGCATCCAGGCTGTTTCTTTGTCCTGGNTGTTTTTCTCTTGCAATGGTTAAAGAATCCGTAATCTGACAGAGGTCTTGTAATCGGTCTTTNTAGCCTAAAAGCTCCAACTCCTTATTGATAAAGGATGAATCAAACGGAGCATTATGCATGATGACTTCTGAGCCCTCAATATAGTCGATGAATTCAGTCAAAACTTCAGAAAANTTTGGCTTATCCGAGACAAAATCATCCGTAATGCCATGAATNGGAATTGTTGCCGGATCAATCTTTCGATCTGGATTGAGATACGTTTGATAATCATTTCCAGTCAATTTCCGATCGATGATTTCAACCACTCCAATTTCAATGATGCGATGCCCAGACTCTGCAGAGATACCGGTCGTTTCTGTATCGAGAATAACCTGCCTCATGATTCATCCAGCATATCGTCCAAGCCCTTGTTTGCTAACATGTCTGCTCTTTCATTGAATTCATGTCCCGCATGGCCTTTAACCCAGTACCAATTGATTTTGTGATCATTTGTCAGATCATCCAATTGAACCCAAAGATCTGCATTCACAACAGGTTGCTTTTTGGAATTCTTAAACCCATTCGTCTTCCATTTGATGATCCATTCTGTGATTCCCTGCATGACATACTTGGAGTCCGTATAAAGATCTATTTCACATGCTTCATTGATTGATTCAATTGCCTTGATTGCTGCCATCAATTCCATTCGGTTATTCGTAGTATTGGCCTCGCCTCCAGATATCTCTTTTTCATGTTGATCAAATTTGAGTAGTGCTCCCCATCCTCCTGGACCAGGGTTGCCCCTGCATGCTCCATCCGTATATATCTCAATCCTTTTCATTCGTCTCATTAAAAATTTGAAATCCAACTATTCATTTTAATGTAAAATGAGCAAGTTGTATTCTAGAACTAAATAGAAGACTTAAAAATTTATAATTAGGGGAACCAAAATTGGGAATCTTAGAAGGAAAAAGAGCTTTAATAACAGGAATAGCAAGCAATCGCTCGATTGCTTATGGTGTTGCGAAATGCATGCATCGTGAAGGGGCTGAGTTGGCCTTTACTTATCAAACAGAAAAGCTTAGACCTAGGGTTGAAAAGATCGCTGCAGAATTCGGATCTGACATTTGTGTAGAAATGGAAGTTTCTTCGGACGATTCAATTGCAAAAGCATTTAAGGATCTGAAAGGTAATTGGCTAAACTTTGACGTTTTGGTTCACTCAATAGCATTTGCTCCCACCGAAGAACTCAAAGGGTCTTTTATTGAGTCTGTCACGAGAGAAGGATTCAAAACCGCCCATGAGATCAGTTCCTTTAGCTTTGCTGCGATGGCAAGAGAGGCAAAATCAATGCTGAACGAGCATGCATCATTGATGACAATGACTTATCTGGGTTCTGTGCGATCAGTGCCTAACTACAATGTGATGGGCCCAGCAAAAGCCAGTCTAGAATCGTCTGTTCGCTTCATGGCAGCTGATCTTGGACCAGATTCTATTCGAGTCAATGGGATATCAGCAGGTCCAATAAAAACTCTGGCAGCAGCTGGTGTCAGTGGTTTCAGGTCCATGCTAAAACACGTTGAATCAAAAACATCTCTTAGAAGAAATGTCACCATTGAAGATGTGGGCAATACTGCTGCATTCTTGGGTTCTGACTTATCAGCCGGAATGACGGGTGAGATACTTTATGTTGATGCGGGCTATCGAAATCTAGGAATGAATTTTGATATGGAATAAGTTTTTATCAGAGATCAAACAATCCTTCATATAAACCCGGTTCAATGAATACCTCTGCATTGTCTCTCAATGATTGGGCGAGGCCATCAAGATCTTGTGAGCCGTATTGCTCAGACAAATCTGACTTGGCATCGCTTCTTTCTTGGTCCGAGAACAAACTTAAATTCCCTGTATCTACAGAAGAAACTTTTGCTAAATAAACCTTTTCCAACTCTGAGAAGACAACAATTTCTTCATTAATGAGATCTTTCTTTAGTGAAAATATCGCATCGGATAATCCTCTGGAATAGTTTGTTGAGTTTCTAAGGATTTGAAAATCTTCTACCTGAATCCCATCGTCCTGTGACAAGTCACCAAAAACCAACGACTCATCATTCTTGAGCCCATCAGCATAATCATTGGCAAGCTTCATCGCTTCTTGATTCATGATGAAACTTTGAATGTCGCCTTGAACTTCAACAAAATCTCTCGTTGAAGGCAATCGATGTGCCTTGGCCCTAGCCACAATTACACTGTCACCAATCTGAAACAGTGGGGTATTTTCTCCTAACTCAATTGAACCTGGACTAAAAAGGATATTTACCATTTCAGGATCTTGATGCAAGAAAGTCGATCCCGTTCTAGTGAACGCATCAAGATTGCTTTTTTTAAGGCTCATTTTCTCAGCAACCGTTGAAAGCTCGTTGTATGACTGAAGCGTCAAATCTGCCATTTGATCAGCCAATTCAAACAACTCTTCTTCTGCTAATAGCCTCGAATATTCCAGTTCAAGTTCATATTCAATGTCCTCAAAAGCTTGTTGTTGCCCAGGTTTGATGTCATCCATTCTGATCAGATGATATCCGAAGTCTGTTTTAACGGCTTCAGAGGTGTCTCCAACATTCATCGAGAATAAAGCACTTTCAAACTCTGGAACAAAAAGACCGGTCTCAGCCCAACCTAAATCTCCGCCTTGTGCTGCTGAACCAGGGTCATCAGAATACTGCTTTGCAAGCTCTTCAAATGTTTCTGTTTCAAGCTTTGTTTGAATTTCTTTGATTAATTCGGCTGCCTGTTCATCGGTTGTGTCTTCGTCAATTGCTACAAGAATGTGGCTTGATTTTCTTTCCTCATTGGATACAAAACGATCCAGATTGTTTTCGTAGTAGTCTCTTATCTCATCGCCACTGAATTGAACTTGTTGAGCAACGTCTTCAATATTGATCTCAAGGTATTCGACATCTAACTCTTCGTTGCTTTGAAATAGATCNATATTATTTTCATAGTAATCATTGACTTCTGAAGGATCAACATTGACTTGATCCTTAAACCGAGATGAATCAATAATCAGCATTTGCCCAGATCTCTCCTGCATTTGNAATTCAATGAATTGTGTAAACTCTGCATTCGTCATGAAAGCCGTTTCAATTAGCCCTCTTCTTAATTGGTTGATTTCCAACTGAAGTCTTAGATCATTCTCAAATTGATCGACAGAAACGCCCTGACTGGCAAGTATTGCTTCATAATTTTCACGAATAAAGACACCACCGAGTTGGAAACTTTCATTGGTACGAATTAGTTCGGCAACATATTCTGGACTGACTCTGTAACCATTATTTGATAAGTAATCGAGGAGCAGGACTCTAATAATCAAGTCTTCTCCTGCTGATTCTTTAATGGTCTGCTCAAGCACTTCTGGAACTTCNTCGCCTAAAAGATCTTGAAATTCAGCCAGTTTGTTTGAAAACTCTTCCTGAAATTCAAACAAGGTAATTTCCTTGTCATTCACCGTGATTACCACATTGTCCTGAAGCGGAGTTTGCTCCATGTTCCCAAAACTAATGACAAGGGTTAGAGCCAATAATCCAATAAAAACAATTGCGATCCAACCGGTAAACTTGTCTCTTATGGTTTGAAGCATGATCAGTCCTTACTAAATGGATTCAAATAAGCCAGCAGCGCCCTGTCCACCGCCAACACACATTGTGACAACACCATATTTGGCTTTCCTTCGAATCAGTTCTCTTATCAGGCAACCGGTCAAACGTGATCCTGTCATGCCGAATGGATGTCCCACTGCAATAGAACCTCCATTGACGTTTAAAATATCACTGGGTAAACCCAAATGATCCCTGATATAAACCACCTGCGATGCAAATGCTTCGTTTAATTCCCATAAATCAATATCGTCTTGAGAGAGTCCTGCCGATTCAAGCAGTTTAGGAATAGCATAAATAGGGCCAATGCCCATCTCATCGGGCTCACAACCAACAACAGAAAAACCCCGAAAATAAGCCAAAGGTTCTAAACCGAGTTGCTCGGCTTTTTTNTCACTCATCACCAATGTAACGGATGAGCCATCTGAAAGTTGTGATGAGTTTCCGGCTGTGACTGTTCCATTTTCTGGATCAAAAAAAGGTTTGAGAGAAGAAAGTCCTTCAATATTTGTATCCGGTCTGTTGCAATTGTCTCGATCAACCACAGTCTCAACATCNCTCTTCTCACCGGTTTCTTTGTCAACAACTTTCATGATCGTTTTCATCGGTACAATTTCATCNTCATAAATACCCGCGTCTTGAGCAGCTGCGCATCTTTGTTGACTGGATAAAGCATACTCATCTTGCGATTCTCTCGTGACGTTGTATCGCTTTGCTACTGTTTCAGCCGTATCCCCCATCGCATGATAAATCCCCGGGCTCTTTTCCTTAAGTGNCTCNTTCTCAAACATGTACATATTGATGTTATTGGGTTGNGTGGTACTGATTGATTCAACACCGCCAGCCATAATACAATCTGCAAAGCCNCTTTGTATCTGGGTTGCAGCCATTGCAATGGTCTGGAGGCCAGATGAGCAAAAGCGATTNACAGTCGTNCCCCCAACNGAGATAGGNAGATTTGATAAAACCGCTGATGTCCTTGCTATATTGCTCCCCTGAGAACCCTCTGGATAACCACAACCCAAAATCACATCCTCAACCATGTCTGGCTCTACCTGAGGATGCCTTTCTAACAATGTATTGATTAGATGAGCCGTCATGTCATCAGCTCGTGTTTGATTAAATCCACCTCTGTATGACTTTGCTAAACCTGTTCTTAGACTATCTACAATTAC
>NZHF01000010.1 GCA_002691305.1 Gammaproteobacteria bacterium
GGAACTTTATCGATATCTTTCTTCACAACATTATCGTCATGCTTTCTCCCAATAAGCCTTTTAATTGCAAAGAGTGTATTTTCAGGGTTACTGATAGCTTGTCGTTTCGCAGACTGGCCAACGAGTACTCGATCGTCTTCTTTTGAGTACGCAACAACTGAAGGGGTTGTTCGATCACCCTCTGAATTTTCAATAACCTTGGCTTGATCTCCATCCATAACTGCTATGCATGAATTGGTTGTACCAAGATCGATTCCAATTACTCTACCCATTTTATTTTCTCCATATTTAAGTAGGTTCTAACGGATATATATGTCCGTTATATTAATTTTCAAGGAAATATCAGTCTTTTTTTGCTTCTGCAGAAACAATTACCCTGGCAGGCCTTAGCAATCTATTTTGCAGCCGATAGCCTTTTTGAATGACACCAACAATATAGCCAGGTTCTGTATTTTCGTCATGAATCATGCTCATGGCTTCGTGGCTGTCTGAGTCAAATTTCATTTCTTGTGGGTCAATGACTTCAATTGAGAATTTTTCCAGCATAGAAATAAATTGTTTATAGGTGGCCTGCTGCCCCGCTATGAATGTTTCAATGCCTTCATTTGATTCAGTATCAATTGTCATTCCTATTTCAAAGCTGTCAATCACAGGAAGAATTTCCTGAAAAACTCTTTCAATAGATGTCTTTGCAGCACTCTCTATGTCTTTGATGTTTCTTTTTCGTAGATTCTCAATTTCAGCTTGAAGCCTTAGAATCTGATCCCAATGTTCGTCAATTTTTTTCTGAAGGTTCGAATCATTACTCGGTTCCATGCTCTCCATTTGATCTTCATTGATTGCAGGTGCATCAGACGATTCATCATTGGATTGGTCGATTTCTTCAGTTTCCTTGATTACATCATTTTCATTGTTTTCAGTCATACAGCCTCCTCGAATGAGAAATATATATGGTCACTTATCAAGATTTCAATGATTTACTGAGTAATTTAGCAGTGACATCTACTATGGGTATGACGCGCTGATAGGCCATCCTAGTTGGTCCAATTACTCCAAGTACACCGATAGAGCCTTCTTCATTTGTATACGGTGCTGTAATAAGTGTGCAATTATCAAATATTTTATATCCAGATTCTTCACCTATAAATATCTGAATGTTACTTGTTGTTAGACTCTTATCTAATATATGGAGTAATTCTTGTTTCTCACTGAATGCATTGAATAATGCTTTTAGCCTTTTAATATCTGAAAGCTCATCATGATCCATGAGGTGGCTCTCACCGGTAACAAAATAGTCATCATTATCATCGGTTGTAAGAACATCGTCAGCAATATCAATGATGTTATTCATTAATGTTTTTGCAAGGTCTGAGGTTTCCTTGAGCTGATTTAGAAGATCTTCTTTAATAAACTCAAGGCTCCTGCCTGAGTAATTCTGATTGAGATAATTAGCCGACTGCTGTAACTCGTCTCTTGTGTAATCGCGTTTCATTTGAAGTATCTTGTTTTCAACTTCTTTTTGGTTAATTACAATAATGGCTAATATCCGNTGATCGGATAAAGGAATAAAATCAATTTCTTTCAATATATTGTTCTTCTTTCTAGGCACAGTGACGATACCAGCAAGATTGGTGATAGTTGATAGNGTACTGGAAACATTTAATGCCAGATCTTTGTTGGATGGCATAAGTGTAGAAACNGTATTTTCNATNGATGTGTATTCGTCTTTTTCCAAGGGTTCAAGTTGCAACAATGAATCTATAAAGAAACGATACCCTTTTGGCGTAGGAATTCTCCCTGAGGATGTATGAGGTGAGGCGATAAAACCGAGGTCTTCGAGGTCTGACATGACATTTCGGATTGTGGCTGAGCTCAAGTTAAAACNTTCATTGGATGCAAGTTTCTTTGATCCTATNGGTGTTCCNTCTTCAATNTAAGAATCAATGATGGCAGACAAGATCATNTCAGCTCGATTAGTTGTCAACTTCTTTTTCGTCATAGTTCTAAGATTTATTNAATGCGATACCGTATAATTTATCAGAAATTACATATGATTAAATTATTTCAATTCAGTGATTGACTCAATTAAAAAAATACTTTTTACAGGTTCCCTTAAAGGTCAATATTTGAGTGAACTTATTCGTGATCTTTCCGATACACTCAATGACGAGAATATTGAGCTTTATTGCTACAGTCAATCAAATGATCAAATTGATATACCAAACGCCCAAACAATTGAAGAAACGGACATCTCAGATATGGACTTGATTGTCTCAATAGGCGGCGATGGCACAATGCTTCAGTCTTCCAAATTGGCTAGTATTTATAGCATACCAATCACTGGNATCAATAAAGGTCGCCTTGGTTTTTTAACAGATATCAATCCNGAACTNGTTTCTGAGGCCATACAGGAGATAATCCATGGGGAGTANCAAACNGAATCAAGGATGTTGCTGGATGTCAAAATATTAAATGANGNTAATGAGCGCTTCATAGGTCATGCGATCAATGACCTAGTGATCAATAAAACAAAAACGGGTCGGATGATCAATGTTCGTACTTCAATCAATGGAAAATATGTCAACTCAAATGAAGGAGACGGTTATATTGTTTCTACTCCAACAGGTTCTACTGCATANTCANTGAGCTGTGGTGGACCNATTATGAACCCAAATTCTGATACNTTTTTACTCGTACCTATAGCTCCACATACATTAACGAATAGGCCAATGGTTGTCTCCTCTGCCTCTATCATTAAACTTGAATTCATGGAAGAGAACGATGATACGATTGAAATCAGCCTGGATGGAGAGATTATTTCTGAGATTTCAAGNGGGGATTGTATTATGATCNGCCAGTCTGAAAATACAGTAGAATTCATTCACCCAAAACANTACGACTATTATGAAACACTGAGGTCGAAACTTTTCTGGGGACACGATCANAGAAATGCATAAAAATTATTTAGTAAAATTAATACTCATATGTCTCATAAGTACCTCTTGTGTATACCGTCCTGATTTGCAGCAGGGCAATCTATTGAAGATTGAAAACATTGATCGAGTCGAGATTGGAATGACAAAAAGTCAAATTCGATATTTACTNGGAGGGCCAGTTATGGGTAACCCATACGAGACAGANCGATGGGATTATATTTATTTGTATCANAATAGAATGAATGCCCAACCATCCAATGAAGATCAAAGATACTGGCTTATAGTTTACTTCGAAGAAGNAAAAGTTATCCAAATTGAAAAAGACGTTTTGACCAGACCTGAATCNANTTGATCAGCCTTCTATTTTGTTTTTGAAGGCCTCAATNATTCGTTGACTNACCACATCGATATTTTTTGAAAAAAGTAGATCAGTAATTGGATTATTGATTGTATATGACATTTTAAATGTAAGTTTCGTCTCTTCATCGCTGATGCTCTCGAAAAGCCATGTTCCTTTAAAATAACTAAAGGGGCCTTCTACCAAATTCATTTCAATATACTCATTCGGTTCGTATTTATTATGGCTTATGAATTCACTGCTTGATCCCATGAACGACAGAATTAGCGATGCTTTGATTTCATTATGCCTTTGCTCAATTATTCGTGAATCAATACAAAATGGAATGAATGATTGATAGTCTTCAACGTCATTGAGGACACTGAAGACTTTGTCAATGGGTTGATAAATGGAAAACGTTCTAGAATGATCTTTCAAATCAGATGATGCCGATTGCATTGAGGAAGACTAAAATAACACCGATCGGAGCAATGTATCTGGCCCCAAATCTCCACAACTTATAGACACGACGAGAGACATCAGATAACTCTTCAATTGAATTCTCTTTTTTCATGATCCAGCTTGCAAATATTGTAAACAAAAGACCGCTCAGCGGCAGTAGAATGTTGCTTGCTAAGTAATCAAAGTTGTCAAAAAGAGTTCCCTTCCAGAAAGTAAATCCAGAAAGTATATTGAATGAAAAGATTGATAAGAATCCAAGTAGCCAAATCAAAACTCCAATGATTAATGCAGATTTCCCTCTGCTATAGTTTTTATTTTCAATCATCCATGCCACCGAGGGCTCAAGCAAACTTAAGGCAGATGTGATTGCAGCAAATGCTAAGAGAATAAAAAATAGACCTGAAAATATATAGCCGCCAGTGATTTCATTAAATGCTAATGGTAACGTTAGAAAAATGAGACCTGGACCATCGGTTGGCTTAAGTCCAAATTGGAAAACAATTGGAAAAATTACCAATCCAGCGAGTAAAGCAATTATTGTATCGCAAAATATAATTGTCGTGGTCGTACCAATGATTGATTCATTTTTTGGCAAATAAGCACCGTACATGACAATACAACCCATGCCCAAGCTCAATGTAAAAAAAGCCTGGCCCATTGCAGCGAGTACACTTTGAGATGTTATCTTGGTGAAATCAGGCATAAGAAGGAAATTAACACCTGCCATAAAATCACCTTGAAGAATTGAATAAAAAAGCAAAACAATCAGAATGAATAATAATCCGGGCATCATGAGCTTAACCGCACGTTCTAAGCCGTCTTTGATTCCTTTTGCAATGATTGCAACGGTGATTGCCATGAATGCTGTGTGGTACATTAATTGTGTGATTGCAGAACCCGTTAATTCACCAAAAATAGTTTGGACGGACTCACTGTTAAGATTAGATAACTCACCAAGTAAAGACATTTTAAAATAATGCAATGTCCAACCAGCTATCACGCTGTAGTATGACAAAATGATGAATCCAGCCATCAATCCTATCAAGCCTACCCATTTCCAATTCTCACTACCTTGCTCTTCCAGGCCAAGAATTTTCATCGATGTGATAGGATTTCGTCTTCCTTTTCTACCAATCATGATCTCAGACACCATGATTGGAAACCCAATTACAAATATACAAATGAGATATATCAGGACAAAGGCCCCTCCTCCATTATCTCCGGCAATGTAAGGAAATTTCCAAATGTTTCCCAAGCCAATCGCAGAGCCAGTGACAGCAAGGATGAAGGTCATTCTGGAAGACCATTGTCCGTGAAGAGAGAAACGCTCTTGATTACCTTGATGATTATTCATTTATCGAAGATGATATGCATATTGAAATCATAAAACTAATCCATTTGGTTACGTATGGCAAACACTATCGTCAACAATAAAAAGGCCCGATTTGACTATATCATCATCGATGATTATGAGGCCGGAATTGCTCTTAAGGGTTGGGAAGTAAAATCATTAAGGGCAGGCAGAGGAAATATTAAAGAAAGTTATGCAACAATTAAAGATTCTGAATTACTGCTAATTGGTGCTCATATTTCTCCACTGTTGAATTCAAATGTCACAGATGAATCTGAGTCAACACGAACAAGAAAACTGCTGATGCATCGCAGAGAGATCAATAAGATCAGTGTTTTGATTAAGGAAAAAGGTCAGACATTGGTTCCATTATCAATGTACTGGAAGAACGGTCACGTNAAGTTATCTATCGGTCTTGCAAAAGGAAGAAAGAAGCAAGACAAACGATCNCTGATCAAAGAAAGAGACTGGAAGAGACAAGCGGATCGNTTAAAAAAATTAAATAGATAAAGCTTACGATCTTGATCTTGTAACAGAATGTAATATGTAGNCTTTGNTGAACCATACCGTGATAGCATAATATTTATGTTCAAATACCTTTTTATATTTNNTTCATTNTATTCCATGCAACTGTTTGCAATGNATATGAGTCATTGTGATTACTCAGAAGATGAACTGGGTAAACGTTACCCAGTNTCCATGAATCACGAAATGGATGAGAGTCTCAATCAACTGAGAATGTCTATTCCTAGTTTAGAAAAAATGACCAATGGGCAGATNATGGGAATGATGAAAATGATGGGCCCAAATTACTATTGGCCGGTATCGAAAAATGGCTCAACCAATTANGGCGTTNTAATNATGGCTCACGGTTANGGTCCTGGAGGAGATCTTGATCTATTCAATAGTGTTCAAGATGTCGGNNTAGACTACCAAACAANCCTATCAATGGGCATGAGTATGATGACATCANCACATGTGATTTGCTCTGTNAATGAAATGANCCATAACAATGTTGAAAAAATCTTTGTCGTTCCTGTGAGCAGTACCGCTCACAATACACTCGTGAGGCAATGGAATTACATCTTTAGCATTGAAGACAAATATGCATATTCAGATGTAGAGCNGATAAAAAATGAAAATATTGTGATGCTTGATCCAATCAGTGATCACATGTATGCAAAAAAGATAATATTGGAATATACAAATGAGATCAGTATTGATCCAGAAAACGAAGNATTGATCATCATTGCTCACGGNCCTATTGACGAAACNGATAATAAAGTCGAACTGCTTTTGATGGATAATATNGGTCAGTACATTAAAAAACACACCAANATAAACACAATTAAAGCGTTTACTTTGCAGGATGATGCACCAAAACAAATAAGAGAAAACAATCTAGAGAATATCAAAGCCTTTATGAAAGCATCACAAGACGAAGGTAAACGTGTCTTAATGGTTTCTAACTTGATGTCTGGACAAGGGATTCAAAGAAAACTATCAAAAGATTTTGAGGGATTTGACTATGTTTTTAATTCCAAAGGTTTATTGACACATCCTTACTATATCGAGTGGATCAAGGAATCTGTGAAAGCACATACTGAATAGAACCCCTTTATTCATGGCCATTATTGAATTAGGATAGTATCCGATTCTATAAATATAGGGGGCGCAAAGGTTTCGACGTTGATGTTGAAGTTTTATGTGCATGTCGAGATTCAGAGTTCTCGTAAATAAATCTGAAAAAACTTTAGTTGCAAACGACAACTACGCACTAGCTGCATAAACCAGCTGGCATTGATAGAATCTCACTTGGAGGGCTTTATCAATGACGATCATCCAAGTTCGTCAAGACTGTTTGCTCTAATAGCCTTGATTAAATAAAAATAAGAGCTCGTGTTTATGGATACCTTCCTTTCGGTGCCTGAATATAAAATTGAAGAAAGTGATAAGCATGTAGATCATAATATGGATAGCTAGCGGACGCGGGTTCGATTCCCGCCGCCTCCACAATTCAAACTGATATGAGCGAATTTCAAAAATATCCTAAAAACTTGGGTTTCTGGATGCCAGCTGAATGGGAAACTCACGAACAATGTTGGATGATGTGGCCAACCGGATTGGACCTCGATCGATATCCTGATACAGAAAGAATGCAAAAGGGCTATGCTGCCGCTGCAAATGCGATATCACAGTTTGAAACCGTTACAATCGTTGCCAATGATTCAGATACTGAAGAATGTAGAAATCTAATCGACCAATCCGTTAGAGTCCATAATCTTCAGATAGATGACAGCTGGTGCAGAGATACCGGCCCCACTTTCATTACCGATGGCAAAAAACTTGGTGGTGTGGATTGGGAATTTAACAATTATGGTGAATCCTTAGGGCCCGATTATTTAAATGATCAGAAACTCGCCAAAGAGATCACAAAGATTACATCGTCTGATTACTTCGATGCACCAATTATTTTAGAAGGTGGGGGTATTCATACCGACGGCAAAGGGACATTAATGATTACAGAGGATGTACTCCTTGATCCAAAACGAAACCCAGG
>NZHF01000011.1 GCA_002691305.1 Gammaproteobacteria bacterium
GTCAGACATTCGAGGAAGCTATGTCAATCACTGTGACTGCTTAATTAAAACTAGCTAACTCTTTTGGGGCTGCTTCACAACAGGCAGCCTCAACCTCATAAATTAGTTGATCTCTCACAACTTTATAAGAAGGATGATTTTCACCAAAATCCTTACATTCTCTCTGATATCTAAGCATATGCGCCCAACCGCTGATTGATCGAGCTTGTCTCTTAGTAAAATTCTTAAAAATAGACATAAGTGGAACTCGATTAAACATAATTATACCAGTAAAACAATAGATCAACAGCTTCCTTAATGCAACATTAATATGACCACAGATATTCAAAAGCTCGATATAAAACTTAGACAAGATTTTAGAGCTTTTCTTACTCTTGTTTGGCATGAACTAAACCTACCTAAACCCACTAGAGCGCAGCTCTCAATAGCTGAACATCTTCAAAACGGTCCTAAGAGATTACAGATACAAGCCTTTAGGGGTGTTGGTAAATCTTGGATAACAGCCGCCTTTGTTCTTTGGACCCTCTATAAAGATCATGATAAAAAGATTCTTGTTATTAGTGCCTCTAAAGAAAGAGCTGATAACTTCTCTATCTTCTGTCAAAAACTAATCTTAGATATCAACTGGTTAAGCCATCTTGGACCTAAATCTGATGATCAGAGATGGTCAAGAATTAGCTTTGATGTTGGACCAGCTGCCCCTCACCAAGCTCCCAGCTGTAAGTCTGTAGGTATCACATCTTCTATGACTGGAAGCCGTGGAGATGTTCTTATCTTCGATGACGTTGAGGTTCCTCTCAATAGTGCAACAGATATGCAAAGAGAGAAACTTTTACAGCTAATAACTGAGGCTGAATCTATCCTCACACCTAAAGAAGAATCAAGAATTATTTTTCTAGGCACTCCGCAAAATTCCTTCACTTGCTACGCTCGCTTGGCTGAAAGAGCCTATAAACCCTTTGTTTGGCCCGCTCGATATCCAAAAGCTTTATCCAACTATGCGGGACAACTAGCTCCCTTACTTACAGAAGATCTAGAAAAGAAAACCGCTCAACCTGGACAACCAACAGACACAAGATTTACAGATAGAACTCTCACAGAAAGAGAGTCATCTATGGGACGCTCTAACTTCCAGCTCCAGTTCATGTTAGACACCTCTCTATCTGATGAGGACAAGTTCCCTCTTAAATTTAGAGATCTAATAGTTACTCCCCTCGGTAATGAATGCGCTGAACGCTATACATGGTCAGCTGATCCTCGCTACTTAATCAAAGAACTTAATCCCGTTGGTCTTCCAGGGGATAGGTTCTATAGCCCCATGTTCATAGAAGAGGGTTCTGTTCCTTATGCTGAAACAATCCTNNCTTGTGATCCATCAGGCCGTGGAGCNGATGANACAGTAGCTTGTATTCTTAGTCAAGCCAACGGCTATATCTTCCTAAGAGATATGAAGTCCTATAAGGATGGTTACTCAGACAATACCCTNAAAGACATNTGCAGATTAGGCAGACGCTACAACGCCTCAACAGTTGTCATTGAATCTAACTTTGGTGATGGTGCTATCTCTGAACTCCTTAAACGTCACGCTATTGATGTTGGCTATAAGGCAAACATAGAAGAAGAGAGAGCTACTACTAGAAAAGAAGAAAGAATCATAGATACCCTAGAACCAGTCATGAATCAACATAAGCTCATCATCGATCCAAAGATCTTTGAATGGGACTATCTCTCTAATCCTCAAGAACCCCCTGAGAAGAGAATTGATTATATGCTCATGACTCAAATTTCTAAAATGTGCCGAATGAAAGGCGCAGTTAGACATGACGATAGAGCTGATTGTCTAGCCCTAGGGGTTAAGTGGTTCACAGATGCCCTAGCCCTATCAGCTGATCAAGCTCAAGCAATTAGACAACAACAAGAGTGGGAAGCTATGACTAAAGCCTTTATAGATACTCCTCACTTAGCTACAGATGCCCTTGCTCTTGGACACTCTTTTAAAGACATAAAGCCCTCAGATAAGCCTGTGTATGACTGGACTACTAGTAGATAGACATTCCATTGCAGAGAGTTAAACAGGGGCAGTGGTGCGCCTCTGTTGTGGATATGCGGTGAGTTTTGACCCCCTAGTGTTTTTCGGGGGGTCTTTCCCATAGACAACCCCTTACCAAAGACAATTCAATACTTATTAGCTTTAGAGTTAGCAGGCCGCTCTAAAGACAGTAAAGATACATAAAACAGCAGGCCGCAGGCCGTAGGTTGAGCGAAGCGAGACCACAGGCTCCCAGCGAATGCTGGTGGGTTTGGGATCTGGAACAGATCACATCTCCCCACCCATGAGCTGTTAAACACTATATATTATTTATATTATCTAAATAGCATAGCAGTGAAGCAGGTTAAGCTGTGTCTGTGAGACTATTCCTGAGAGTATTTTATTATAAATTTCTTTACCCTATACGTCTTTCGGTGCCGGAAAACTTCCCCCCATAGCCCCCCTCGATTCTCAAATACCACCCCCCCTATCACTTGCATAACTGCTTATACAACAGTTACTCAATGGCTCAGACCTCTTGGTATGATTGATGTTCTGATCCGGCTAAAACTATTTGGACACGAATTGGACACAAACTAGCCTCTATTGATTCTCATTATCATTTTCTTATTGAGAATATCCGCGCTCATTTCCAGCTGTGATCTACATGAATATGTATGCACATCTGTTCGCAAAATATAATCACCTATTAATCATGAGATATAAGAACAAGAACAAACGGGACAGATACAGGGACATCATCGCCGTCACACTAGCTAAGACGTACGACAGAATGGAGCGATTACTAAGCACTGTTCCCTTAAATGCTGACCTGGATAAAGATCCAATAGCAAGAGAAACTATCTATAACGTGCTAGCTATCGAAGAGGAATGGATAGTAGATCCAGACTTAAGAGAAGAATTAACCCTAGTAGACTTTGATTAACGAGACCTATGAACACGCCAACAAATAAAGAGGAAGTTGTTGAATTAATAGAGGCAGCAATAGCTAAACACAACGTCAANGCAAGCCTCATCAGCATGGCTCTAGGCTTTTGTCTTATGTTCTTCTATGCAGATGGATTGATCAGGGTTGTAAGGGATTTAACGCCCAGCTGAGAAGCAACACTCAGACAGTTATGTATCGAATTATAAACAAACACTTTCACTAAGACAGCTCTCAAACTATTGTATTGATGAGCAATCTTAATTGAAAGGCTCAAAGTAATTCAATCATTTCACTCTGACAATTATTATGAACTACATCGGTTGGCAAATTAATCATGAAACACTTGATGGCAACATCAAAACAGCATGTACATTTCACAATTTAGATTCAGCTCTAGCTGAGTATCAAAAGATAGTCAGACATAAGAGTCATAAGAATGTTGAGTTATTTCCAATCAAGTAAACTCCACTNAACCAACTGACAATGATTTCCGTTACCAAATCCAGTCACAAAGATGACATCGTTACTGCATCTGAAGAGTACATGGACTGGCAAGATCAACAGCTTGAGCTAGCTCTCAAGGTAAGGGAGACAGAGGATCAAAAGACAGTAATGATCTTCTCTTTACTAGGAATGTTGATCTTACTCTGGGGTTACATCATCTGGTAATTCACGAGACATCCAGACATAAGCCGCCTTAATAGGGCGGTTTTTTATTGCTTAGTTAGACTTATGTGTTGGTATCATGTTAGTTAAGCTAGAATACCTATACAACACTTGCACTAATGGGACTGTAAGGTAGATTCAGTGTGGACTTCGACTCTCAATTCCAATGCATAAAAGGTTACATGACAGTTTGACCAGAGTGTATCAGTCAATACATATCGCGACTCGTCGTGAATTATATTGGTTCCACTTCGACAGTCAATGAGAGTGGTAATTATATTTAATGGATAGTGTACTTACTCTTAAAGATCTTTTAAAATATCAAGATCTTCTTGCTAAACAATTCAGTGAAATAGGAAGATTATCGCTTCTATCTAATACAGAAACATGGGAATTGTTTCTTGAACAAGAAGAATCAGATGTAATTCCTAGGGATCATTTACCTGCTGTAAAAGGCATCTTGTTTGGCAGTCCAACTCTATCTATCGAGGTATTTAGGGATGTAGCAACTGGAGTTTTAAAGAAACATAAATATTGCACTATCATTCGTGTCCTTTACAAGTTGACAAAAGGGAATTTAATCCCTGAACTTGTTGATCACTCTTTAAAGATTACATCAATTGTTTTAAGTGAAGAAGATATGCAAAACCCATACACAGTTAGATATAGAGATCAAGATCATACGCTAAGAGAGTTCTGTACCTATGCAAAGAATGCAATAGACGCAAGGCTTCAGGCGCTTGAATGTATTACATGTGTGTCTGATAATCCTCGTTGCATTCTTGATATTATTTGGGAGAAAGAGCATACAGATAGTTTTGAGTGGTAACTCCTTAATTAAATCCTCACACAGCCAGCTACAACAACATGGACCTCAATCTCTACAGGAGGCAATTAAAGAATGAAATTGCATACAGAGAAGAAGCACAAGACAGACTAAGAGAATCCAACCTAAAGGGAGAACAACGAGGTTATGCCAGCTCCACGAGCTATAACCAAATCCTTTTAAAGAAGAGTCTTGCTTCAATAGGAGAACGCTTAACCACGAGACTATGCGAGCTAAGGAGGGGATCAGCTGGAGTTGACCACTCAATAGTTAATAAGCATCTAAAGAATGCAAAGCCAAACGTCATAGCACTGCTGTCATTGAAGGTAGCTATGGATGTCTTAGGTAAAGAGAATAAGCCCAAGCTTGTTGAGATAACACTAGCAATGGGTAGAGCTGTAGAGACAGAGTTAAGATTGAACTATTATTTCAAATCTGATAAGGATTTATATAAATTAATTGAGAGACAATTCCATCCATCAACAGGGACTAGACAAAAAGGAACAGTCTTCAAGCTTAGGTTTAACAGAGAGGGTATTGAGTGGAACACCTGGAGCAACGCAACAGCTCACAAGATAGGTAGCTGGTGTCTAGATGCTGTAACTAATGAGACTGGCTGGCTAAGGAAAGAAACAATAGCAACAGCCAAGAGAAAGCATCGAACAGTAATTAGATATAGTCCTGAGTTTTTAAAGTTAAAGGAGGCAATCATTGAGAAGTCTGAGTCTTTAGCATTCCTGACTTATCCAATGGTATGTGAACCAGTTGAATGGTCACGAGACCAACGTGGCGGCTATCTCACAGAGGACATACAGCAACAACACCCAATGGTTAGAGCTAGAGGTTCATTGCAGCAAGTTAAACAGGGACACTTACCTATCCAGATGTTGAACAATGTTCAGCGGGTAGCGTATAGGATTCATCCTCAAGTACTCCCTGTTATCAACTGGTGTCATGAGAACCATAACACCGTTGGTAAGTTTAGAAGTGAAACAGCTAGACGTATCCCTGATAAGCCTGTTGAGGGTTCATCAGAGGAAGACATCAAGAAGTACAAGAAACAGCGTAGACAGTTAGAAGACTTCAATGCTCAGATTGAGCAAAAGAACTGGAGATCTACTGAATTAAAAATGGTAGCTAATCGATTCAAGGATGAAGAGAGGATATTTTTCCCCCATTCATTCTGTTATAGGGGTCGCATTTATCCATTAANAACAGCAATCAGTCCNCAAGGAACTGANCCAGAAAAAGCGCTCTTGTATTTCGTTGATGAAGGNCCAGTNNATAAGTTTTNCTTAGCCTGGCATGTAGCNACTTGCTATGGACTAGATAAGAAAACGCACGGTNAACGTATNAAGTGGACANTNNANAANNAAGAACTCATCACANNNGTAGCTCAAGACCCTATTGGTAATAGGCATATTTGGGAGGCAGCTGATGANCCNTTTTGTTTTCTTGNTAGCTGCTTNGAATATTTCGATTGTGNAATCACTTCCACTAAGACAACATCAGGTCTACCAATCGGAGTCGATGCNACTAATAGTGGACTACAACACTTNAGCGCATTNACTTCTGACTACGACGCAGCCTCAAAATGCAACGTAACACCTACCTCTGTACCAGCTGATGCCTACCGTTCCGTAGCTGAAGCTAGTCTTAAATACATAGAGGATAAGTCTATTCATTCATACATTGATAGACATACCTGTAAGAGGGTAACTATGTGTGTACCTTATGGTGTTTCACGAGACTCAGCGAGAAATTACATCAAAGAAGAACTCAAGCTTAAGGACTTTGATCTAAGCATCAAGGGGCGGTTAACAGAGATCACCAAAGCGATCTACGACAAAGCTATCCCTGAGATATTCGCTGGTCCTGTTGCAGTCATGCATTGGCTACANCAATCAGCNAAGGACATACTCCAGNNCCANGATGTTATCCAATGGAAAACACCTAGNGGTTTNATNGTTGTCCAAGACTTACGACAGAGTAAGGCTGTTCGGGTTCAGACTCGATTGATGGGAAGCGTTGTTAGTTGCCTAGTAGGTAACAGCTGGGGAGATCCTGATGTTAAACATCATGTATCTGCTTTAGCGCCTAACGTNGTNCATAGCATNGANNCNTCNNTNCTTCACTTGTGTTTTGCCTATTGGGACAAACCCTTTCAAGTAATACATGATTGTGTATCAGTACGCTCTTGTGATGTAAAAGAAATCTCATCAGAGATTCGTCTTCATTTCGCAGAGATGTATAAGGCTGGAGTCTTAGAAGATTGGGCTGAACAAGTAGGGGTAGAGATACCTGAATCATTAATCAAGAACACACTTGATATTGAGGAGGTACACGACTCGGAATATTTCTTTTGTTAATAGAAGCAATGTAATTATGGAAGCTCCAGAAAATGCAACCTTAATAGAACGCCTGATGTTCTACTCACAACACAACCTAAATACAGAGGCAAGAGCCTTAGCTCAAGTGGCTGATTTTTTAGAGGAATGTTATGTCTGGGACATTAAGTTTGATAATCCTTACATTTCCTAGTATTTGGTATAAATGCCCTCGCCACTAGTGGGATTGACGCGCTATAACTAGGGCACAGTCCCACCTAGCTCCCTAAGTGGAATTGAGCATGTTATTATGGACTCAAGCACCTCAAAGGTTACAAACCAACCAATGATTAAGGCTTATTTACTGACGGAAGTATTACGAGCGACGGGTGAACGAGAGTTTCCCTTGCAACTCGCTAGTACTTTTTTCTGGATCGCTGCCCATGATGGGTGTCGGCAGGAGGATCTAGTAAATGCAACGTCCATGAGTTCTAGCTCAGTTTCTAGAAATGTTTCTTGGCTCGGTCCAAGACATCGCTTAGGAAAAGATGGTCTTAAATTGGTTATTCGGGAGAAAGATCCACGAGACCCTAAAAGATATCGCCTCTTCCTAACTCCAAAAGGAAAACAACTCAGCTCTCTAATCCAAAACACCTTAGACAAATGAGCCTATCCCAATGGCCCGAAATAAGGGCTTACACCTGGAAACATAGATGGTCCCGCCAAAAATCAAAGAGGACAGTATCTAAAAGATGCGACCGAATTGAGCATTCAGCTGGTTCATCGTTTGCACTACGGAAGATGAAGAAGGTTGAATGGTGGCATGATCTACAGACTGACATTCTAGAAGAAGATCAAGTCTCCCACGCTACAGTCAATCGAGCGGTTTCTGTTGCGTCTTGTGCTTTACGATTCACCTATAAAGCTGGGTTGCACTCAGTCAAGTGTCCTGAGTTTGATCCTTTACCAGAGGATGAATGTCGCCAGTCTTTTTATTCAAAAGATCAAGTGGATAAACTCGCGTTTATTGCTACAGATATTTTTGATAGAAAAGAATTAAGCGAAGCAATCATCTTTTCTGCTTATACAGGAGCGAGGCAAGGTGAATTTCTACGAATTAAATCAACAGATATAGATCTAACTACTAATGTTGTTTTTATTGGTGGAAGTAAGCACAACCAAACTAAAAATAGAAAAGGAAGGCCAGTTCCAATCCATGACAAACTTAAACCTATTATTAAAAACCGATTATCCAATAATTACCTTTTTGGTGATGATTGGAACAACAAAGATCAGCTTTATAAAGCGTTCAAAAAGGTTAGAAAATATGTAGGTTTTGACGAGACCTATTGCTGGCATTCATTAAGACATAGTTTTGCTACTTGGGCTGGGGCTGTTGATCATCCTCGGAACATTATGGCAGCGCTAGGTCATAGCTCAGTAGTAACAACTTTGAAGTACTGTAAAGCTACAGATGAAGGCTTACATTCAATGGTTTCAAAGTTATGAACACAGCGCTTGGTTTCTCATATGAACACATCCAGTGCATCTACCAACCTCAAAAATGGGCCTATTTTCTGCTATATTAAGCTGAAAAGTAACGTTCTCAATCCCTGAGAACTGTTGGCCCACCTGGCGGAATTGGTAGACGCGCTGGTTTTAGGTTCCGTTGAATCAAAGTAACACTTAAGAAACTAGCCACCCCTTGAGGGTGGTTTTTTTATTGATATACCTTAGTTTTTAATCAATCCCACTTAGACAGATAAACCAAATGGTAAATCTAACGCAAATGGAGATGGAGGCTTTAAGCCCAGAGGACTACTCAATGTTCTTAGCTTATGGCGAAATCGAGCCAATAAAGCTAAACGAAAAAGACTACGAAAGTTATTACAAGTCATATATCAAATTCGACCTTTAAACATAACCCACGAGACCAATTGCCAAACACCATGAGCAAGAACCGTTACGTCATTAATACAACCCTAGAGGGGTTTGTAAATGTCTATAAACCATCAGGCAAATTCAACAACTGTTCATTCAGTTTCCGCATGTCTGA
>NZHF01000012.1 GCA_002691305.1 Gammaproteobacteria bacterium
GTCTATAGACTCCAAATAAGCCCGACACCATTCCTGCTCTCTCGGGAGGGGCGCTAGCCAGCATCAGATTATTATTAGGAGAAAAGAAGAGACCCGTTCCTCCACCAATAAAAATCATGGCAGGAATGATCTCCATTGCTCCTGAATCAACATTAACAAGGAAAAGCATCATGTATCCAAATCCTGTTAGAAAAGCACCGCTCATGCATAATTTTTCTGGGCCGATACGATCAGAAAAGTTACCAGCTACTGGACTTATGACCAATGTCGCCAATGCAGCAGCACCCAGAGCTAAACCTGCATCCCAAGCTTTTAACTCAAGACCATTGATCATAATGATTGGTAAAATAAATAAGTAAACAGGAAAGCTTGCAAAGACAGAAGTAAATGCAATGGATGCTTTTGTGAATTCATTATTTTTAGAAAAGAGCGACAAATCAATCAATGGATCATCATGTTTCTTCTCCTGCCTTAAAAACAAACCAAAGAATAAGAATCCCAGAAAGAAGATAATCCAAACCATTGGCTCTAAATGATTGTCTTCAACAGGCAATTTATTGCAACCGTAGAGTATCCCGTACAACGCAAATGTTAAGAAAACTGCTCCAGAATAATCATATGATTTTTGACGTTCAGAAAATTTAAATGGCTGTTTAAAACCAAGCGCAAAGAATGCTAAAAGAATGGCAAGAATTGCAAAAGGTATTCTTGACCAAAAGATTGCCGTCCAATCATATGCATCAAGCAACCAACCGGCAAATATTGGACCCATGACAAAACCAACCGCATTTGCTGCTTGAAGAATTCCAAGAGCACTTCCTCTTTTTTTAGGACCGTACATTGCAGTCGCTATTGCAAATGTTGTGGGAAGAAAAAGCGCCATACCAAATCCTTGAACGAATCTGATTGCAATGAGTGTATTGGCATCAGGAGCCCATGCACAAGCAATCATGGCCAATGAATAAATTAATGTTCCAATTTGGAAAAAGCGAGCATGGCCAATGCCATCTGCCATTTTGGCTGCCAATAACATTGGTCCACTTGCTGCAATTAAATATCCTAGAGCAACCCAAACAATTTCACTGGTGCTTGAATCCAGTTTATCGATCATGTCAGGTATGGCAATTGGGGTAAAACTTGAATCCAAGCTGGCCATAACGGAGGACAGCACAAGTGACGTCATGATTAGAAAAATGCGACTGTTTGATAATTGCATCTTTTATTGCCTTACTTGTTATGAATCAATAGATCTTGACGTCAGGGATACTAAACAAAGATTTCCATTCTTTTGCAATAAGGATATCCATCAAACGCGACTCTTTGCCTTCTTGCTTTTTCTCCATCTCAAACTGCATTGTAATAAGGGCCTCATCTACAGCATCGCCAAATATACTTCTAAGATATTCTGTAGGCACCCTTGGCTCTTCTGAAAAATCACCATTTTCATCAAAGTTAGGTGGCAACATTGGAGGAACATAAAAAACATTTGGATCAGTTCCATACTCTGGATGCAATGGCAGTGCAACTTTCCATTGGTAAACCAGTTCATGAATGGGTCCATCTTCATCCTCTAAAAAGCCTACAAATCTTAATCTACCAGGACACTGTCTGGCACAAGCAGGTGCGACTCCTTCTTCAAGTCTGGGAAAACAAAATATACACTTTTGTGATTTTCCAGTGATGTAATTGAAATAAATTTTGTCATAAGGGCAGGCCTTATTGCATTCTCTAATTCCTTGGCACTTATCCTGGTCGATGAGAACAACACCGTCCTCTTCCCGTTTGTATATTGCTCTTACTGGACAAGCTTCTAAGCAAGCTGGTTTGGTGCAATGATTGCACATTCTGGGCAGATAAAAGTGATAGTTATTTGGATAATCACCCGAACTTGTATCTTCATCCCAGTTAGAGCCTTTGGTCATTGGTTTTTCTTGTTGAAGACGAACCTCAACACCCTTAAAGTAAACTTCATCGTGATTCAGAGGGATCTCTTCGCCATGATCCTCTTTGGCAGGCATTACACCGTCTCGCTTAAGTTCACCTTGCTCATCAAAGCCTCCGCCTCCTTCTTCCCAATATCTTGGATAACCAGGTCCAGGTTTTGTTTCGACATTATTCCAAAGCATGTATTCCTGCCCTGGCTCATCGGTCCATAATGACTTGCAAGCGGTTGTACATGTTTGACAACCGATACACTTATTTAGATCTATCACCATTGCAACCTGACCCATTTTTAACCTCCAGCTACATCTACTTGTGAAATGGTTTCCTTTTGCCAACCGAAGTCATCCAATAGGAATCTACTTAATTCTATAACAATTTTAGTATAGATATCACTCTCATCTAAAATGCTTAACTTCTTCGAGAGTTGGGGCACCCAATTATTAAGATGTTTTTCAGTAAAATCATACTGCCCCAATTGAAAAGAGAGTTTGTCTTTGTCTGCTTTGAGTTCACCAACAGCAAGAAAGTGGATAAACTCCAATTCAATTGAGAGATGATCCATTTGCCATTGAAACTCTTCATTCAACTCATACCCAAAAAATTCATAAAAGCGAACAAGGTCCTCTCTTAACTTTGCCGGTTGGGCCAAGAATAAATCTTCTCGGATTGGTGCGGGTGGTCCCTCATCTCCAACTTCAAATAAGACACTATATTTTTGCCTGAGTTGATTTTCATCGGTTGCCAAATATTCACCCAAGATATCCTTCATTTCAAAATCATAGGGCAACCCATCAAATGAAATTTCAGGAATCAGGCTTAATGATTTTATATCATGCGGAGAGCTTAGTAACTGTGAAAAAAGGGAGTATGCATTGGCTCGAGGCAAAGCAGTGGAATCACTGTCTCTCTTGCCCTCAATAGAAGATCTTTCCACAGAAGATGTCCTATGCAGTTTTTTCAAAATCACAAGTAAAGTCCTTGTAAGTTTGATTGGGTGCGAACGCCAAAGGCTGATAACCAAGATGACCATAATCACCCGCCATAGATGTTGGTTTTATTAAACCCCCTGTGGGGATGACTTCACTGAAATTTTTTCCATCTTTAAACATCTTAGGATCCCAGCCATGATACATAAACAACATTCCAGGCTGAATGCCTGAACTGACATGTGCCATAGCAGAAAATTCACCTGCAGAGTTATAGATCCTAATCATATCGCCATCAGAAACTCCTCTTTTAGATGCATCATCTGGATTCACATAAATGTCTGGCTCACCTCGTTGCAGACTCAATAAAAATGAATCGTCTCTCCAAGTGCTATGAATTCCATGTCTTGCATGGCCCATCATCATTCTCATTGGGTAGCCTTCAATCTCGAGTGGCTCTTTAAAAGTTGGAAGGGTTTCTCCAAATTCTATAAACCATTCATGATCAATGTAAAATTGTTGTCGGCCGGTAAATGTCTCATAGGGCAGTTTCTTCTGAACACTCTTTACGATTTCATTGTGATAGGGAGACTCATCTTTATCCCACATGGTGTTATCAACACCCTCAACTTTGACAATGCCCTTTTGCGATAACTCTTCAAAACTAATTTTTGGTATTCCATGGCTGGCATTGATTATGAACTGCGCCACGTCCTTAGAATCATTAACCCTTCCATCCATTGTATAAAGATCCAGTGTCTTGGTGTAATCTCTTCGGATCGTTCTTCCATCAACTGCGTCTTGAATAGGCTTGATCCCTCTTTCTTTTGCTCTTCGAGAAATTGCTTCCGCTAATCTTCTATTTGCCTCCCAGTCATCAACGGCTTCTCCCAAAGGTGAGACTGCCTCAGTAAGGACTTGAAGATATGGCACCCTGGATTGGAGCATCAGGTCATTTCTCTCATAATGATGTGCAATTGGAAGCACATAATCTGAAAACAAAGAAGTCACTCCCATATCCGGAGCCAAAGAAACAATGGTCTCCAGCTCCTCAAAAGCTGTCTTACGCCAAGTGCTTCCAGATGCTCTCCAGTTGGCACCATTATTTCCAGCAAATATTCCCATCTTCCAGCCATTCTGGCTGTAATCTGGAAACCAATCTTCTTCTATACTTTTTTTGTAATATCGGTCAAATTTTTCAGCCAACTCATTGCCATATATTTTACTATTCAGCTCCTTCATGTCTGCATGGTCATAATCCCATGTTGTTCCAGAAATCAATCGAAATGCAGGGCCAACATCTGAGAAACCAAATTGGGTCATCCCTCTGGCATTGGGTGAGTTGGCAATTTGTAATCCGCCACCCTCTTTCCCTGTACTCCCAGTTAAAGCAAGCATCAATAGCATGGCTCTTTGCAAGAGATCTCCATGCAACCACTTACACGAAGCATAGCCGGCATAAATCATGCCTGGCTGAGCATCGGCAAACACTCTTGCTGTTTGCTCAATGACTTTAGGGCTGACACCAGTAATCTCAGATGCCATTTGAGGTGTGTAGTTTTCACATTCTTCTTTTAGTAACTCAAAGACCGTGGTGACTTCTACTTCACCATCTAAGGTATTGGCAATCCAACGTCCTTCTAAGCTAGGCTTAATATCACCCAATTCAAGGGTTCCATATTTTCTTCTATCTCTACCAAAAGGCTTATCTGCTCTGCCCGTTCCTGGAGCTTGAACAATTGATTTTGTGGTTTCATCCCACATGTAATAAACATTATCTGCTACCGCCAAAAGGCCATAGAGAGAAAGATCCTCTCTTCTTAAGAATTCTTTTGTGTCAGTTCTCACAAGAAAAGGTAAATCCGTCTGTTCCTTAATATAATCTGGCTTATAGAGCTTCTCTTTCAGCATGACCTGAACCATAGACATCGCCAGTGCTGAATCTGTTCCTGGTTTCGGATTTAACCAAAGGTTCGAGTGCATCGCGGTAGGTGTAAACTCGGGAGAGACCGCAATAACTTGAGTTCCATTGTATTTTGCCTCCCAGAAAAAGTGGGCATCTGGAATTCTGGTTGCTGCTGGGTTACTCATCCATATCATTACGCACTTTGACTTGTAAACCGATGCAAATGTATCGCCTGTATAAACTTGACCCAGTGTCATATATGAACCGGTTGGCAAATCACCCACGCCTGAGAAAAACTCGGGAACGGTTATTCCGGTAATATTTCCAAATCGAAGAAGAGAAGCATACGAAGCAAGCTTGACCGACATTTGTGTTCCGCTGCCATATGAAATGCATTCAGGACTATATTCAGTTGCGTAATCCAAAAACTTATCTGCAATTTCAGTGGTTGCCTGTTCCCAGCTTATTCTTTCCCATTTTCCTTCTCCCCTTTCACCGGTTCGTTTTAGTGGGTACAAGATTCGCTGTTTACCATACATATATTTATGGTGGCGCATTCCTTTTTGACAACCCCTCGGACCAAAGTCTGGAACATCGCCAAGTTGCTCATACTGTCCTTGTTGCTCCTCGCGCCAAACCACGCCATCTTTTACATAAACATTGAATGCACATGTTCCGGCACAATTGGTTCCATGAGTACCTCGAGCTACTCGGTCCCATGTCCACTTTTTACGATATAAATCTTCAAATCCACGATAGGGATTATCAGCACTTGCTTGACTGCTCATTGAGTATTGGAGCAGCAGACCTGTCGATGCTGAACTTTTTAAAAAGTTTCTTCTATTTATCTTCAATTTGAATGGATATTAGCTTTTACACGATTATTCTATCCTATTATTAGGAAAATTTTGTTTCTTTGAGTGACAATTAGATCTAGTATCAGACCAGTATAAAAAGCATGAAAAACTATTTAGAAGCATTAACAATAATCCAAAACGAGATCTCTGCAATTGGAACTCAACAGTTGGATACAAAATCTGCAAATGGAGTGGTTGCAGAAGATATTTTCTCACACAATCCGGTTCCATCATTTTCCAATTCAGCTATGGATGGATTCTGCTTACAAAGTGAGCTCACAAAGAATGCAACATCCGATAATCCGGTTGAGCTACAAATCAATGGAACAATTTTTGCTGGTGATCAGGCTCTGGCAGATGCAAAAAGTTCTGGATCATATGAGATTATGACCGGATCCATGATGCCTGATTGCATGGACAGCGTGCTCACAGTAGAAAAAGGGGAAGTGATTGAAAAAAATGGATGCAAAATACTTGTTTTGAGTGAACCGGTTATAAATGGAGCAAATGTAAGAAAAGCGGGTGAGGACTATCAGGAAGGTGAACTGATATTGTCAAAAGGGACATTGATCAATGACCATCATAAGATTGGGCTCATTATGAATAATCATAGAATGGTCAAGGTTTATAAAAAACCCTCTATTGGAATATTGACAACAGGAAATGAACTGGAGATCGACTCGCCGTCATCTATTCCAAATTCAAATGGTCCGTTCCTAGAATCTGCGGTTAACTCTTTGGATCTTAAATGCATAGAAAATCTCCATTCAGGAGATGATTTGACTGTCATAAAAGAAAAAATTCAGAAGTTGAGAGACAAAAATGCCAATCTTATTTTAACCAGTGGTGGAGTCTCAGCTGGAAAGGCTGATTTCATTCCTGCCGCATTGGTGGAAATGGGTGCTGAAGTACTCTTTCATAAACTCTGGATTAGACCAGGAAAACCAATCTTAATGGCCAAATTTCCTGATGGAGCAATTGTCTTTGGTCTGCCAGGGAATCCGGTATCTGTTGCAGTGGGTTTTAGATTTCTCGCTGCACAAGCCATAAGAATTTTACAAGGCAGAACCTTAGAAAAACCGATCGCGAGTAAGAACTCAATAAATTATAAAAAATCAGAAAAGTTCTGCTTATTCGCAAAAGCCATTGCTCGTGTTGACGAGGATGGTCAAATTCATACGGAAGTGATGTCGGGACAAGAATCTTTTAAGGTGAAGCCATTTCGTGATGCAAACTGCTGGGCAATGATTCCAGAGGGCATAGAGACAATCAAAAAGGGTGAGGCGATCTCAATTTATCCTCTTTCGAACGGGGGAAACATTGCTTTTTAAACCTTCTCTATGAGGAAATGATTTCTTCTTTTGAATTAGTCCCAAACTTGATTGCGGCAAGCATTAAACAAAAAATAAACACAGGCTCGCCCGCATTGCTGAGAATCGGGCCAATTGGAGTTGGCTGGGCAGCCATAAGCATGACAAAACATCCGAATGCAAGCCACGGCCATTTATGCTTTATCCATATTGCTACTCCTGATACAAACAAGATTAAGGTCAACAATATTGGGGCTATAGGCAGAACTTTCATCCCCAATCCTGCCATGCCAGGAGAGCACTCCTGACCAACTGGAACTTGCGTTGCGTATCTAAACGTTTCGGCATAACAAACCGGATAGAAATCCAAAATAAACATGTATCTGAAGTCATAGACTATGAAAAAAACTGCGAGGAATACAAAAAATCCCATTACATATTTGCTCTGAGCAAATTTGAAATCAGCTGCTTTTAAAATCATTCCGGCAACAATAAAAAGAAGGGGCAATGTCAGCCAATGTGCTGCGTAACGAACATAGGTCATGTTGAGCAAGAGACTGCCCTCTCCTATGTATTGTCCAATGGCTGTTGCAAATGAATCGAACCACAGCAGTGAAGTATTGATGAGAATTAAGAAAAGTATCCGGTTTGGTTCAATCATGTAGGCTCTTATACCAAAGATAAAGCATGCGAATGCAACCGCACCTATCACTGAATATCCAATCGTAATCATTTTTACTTATTTCACTCTAAATAATTCTGTCTTTAATTTACCTTCAGTTTATTGGATGATGTCAACAAAAGGAAATCTAATCCTGAAGAAAACTGATTTAAAAAATGTTTGATCAATCTATACAATTATTTTTTTCTGAGAACCAGAATCTACTTTATTTTTTAGCTCTGATTCTTGATCTTGGATTCACAGTCCTAATGTATCGCTTTTTTGGAAAAAATGGCTTACTCGCATGCATAGTACTATCCATTCTTTTAGCCAACCTCCAAGGCCCTAAATTAACCGTCATCTTTGGCATGCAAACGAGCCTCGGTGTGATCTTTTATTCCAGCATATTCTTTGCAACCGATCTGATGAGTGAGAAATTTGGTAAAAATGCTGCTGATCAAGCAGTCATGATGGGATTTAGCATCAGTGTGATGGTACTCATCATGTTGAGTCTTTCTTTGCTTTTTTCTCCTTCAACACAAGACAACCAAGTTTTCTCAACTGAAGTGCACAATGCTTTTGTAAGAATATTGGATTTTACGCCCAGATTTATCATTGGTTCATTGCTTGCATATTTAATCAGTCAAAGATTTGATGTGTGGTGTTTCCATAAAATTAAGGCCTGGACCAATGGCAAGCATCTCTGGCTTAGAAACAATCTATCTACGATGGCTTCTCAAACAATAGACACAGCCATATATTCCTTTGTTGTCTGGTGGGGAGTTGTTGACCTGGAGACAGCGATTGAATTGGGGTTAGTGAAGATGATGTTTAAGATAGGAATCGCCGCTTTTGACACGCCTTTTGTCTACTGGGCCAGAAGCTGGAAGATTGCTGGGACTGACAAATGAGTATTGGCCTGAAGAAAAGCATGCGAGCTTGGCATCGTTGGTTGGGCCTTTTTACCTCAATTCAATTGTTGCTGTGGACTGTCTCAGGACTTTTTTTCACGGTTCCTGATATCACCGATGTCAGGGGAGAGCAATATAGACAGATTAAAGATAATCTTGAAAACGAACCAGGACCGGATGATTTGGCTCCGATTCAAAGCATCGTCTTAAGTGACTCTGGTTTTCTTGAAGAAGAATTTAAAATTATCCTAAGAAAAAGAGCGCAATCTTGGGTTTATCAAGTTCAATCGAGTAATCGAAAAACGAAAATTTTCAACGCATTCAATGGTCAGCAATTGGGCTCAATCAGCCAATCAGAAGCAATCTGGGTTGTCGACAATAAAACGACGATGAAACCCATTGGTGTTGATCTGATAAACGAACCTAAAGTTGGCTCAGAATATCGGGGGAGAGATTTACCGCTGTATCGAGTAAGGGTTGAAAAACCGGAAAGTGGTGTCGTCTACATCGATCCGACAACAGGAGACATCTTGGCGATCCGAACAACCTTGTGGCGAGCATGGGATTTTTTATGGTCTCTTCATATCATGGATTACAGAGAGCGTGACGACTTCTCTCATTGGTTAATCAGAATCTTCGCAGCACTCAGCGTCATGACTGTCATTTCTGGCATAGTGCTCTGGATTATTTCAAGCAAACTTGCCAAAAAATAAATCACTCACTTTATGATTGGATTCTCCTTTGTTCCCAAGAAGGTCTCACAACGATTGGTTGCAAAATTGATGCAAGCCATTTCAGACATGCCTTCCTCGCATCTGTTTTTTGCTCTTTCAATGCACGCGTCATATTTCTCAATAAACTCTTTATCAAATTCTTCAGGTGTTTGAGTTGATGCCCCCATGAGAAAATAATAGCCCATGAAAAATAAGAACAAGCATATTAGAAGTTTCTTTAAAGAGTTTTTTATGTTTTCGGATATCATAATTAAGCATTCTACAAAAAGTCTGTGACGGATTTTACCCATATTTGAGTTTGTTCATCCACAATGTCATGTGTTCCTCCCTCAAGCTCCAAGAAAGAAAAATCGGGCCTAAGCAATGCGGCTCTTTTTGCTGCAAAATAAATGTCATCCCCAGTGTTTGTAAGGATCATTGTTGGCACATCAATTGCCAATAGAACCTCCTCGAGATTTTGAGAAAATGCTGCTCTGAAACCATGTATTTCATCGCCGGTTACTCTCAGCATTTGTATGATTCCTCGATGCATCGCATCCAAATCTGTCCAGCCCGGTGTGAATTGCTGTCTTCTTTGCCAAATTTCTGTCAAATGAGAACCGTCTTTCCTTGGAAACATCTTCGGTGCCTTTTCAATCATGCTCATTACATTTTCTTTCTCTTCCTCTGTGAGCAAGGGAGGACCATTTAGAATCAGCTTTTCAACTTTAGTGGGAATCATGACCGCAAGCTCAGCAACAATGCAAGCGCCTGTGTGATGACCGAGCAATGAAACTCTTTGTAGACTCAAGTGCTCGATAAGATCCTTCATGCAATTTGAATAATCGCGAATGGTTGGCTCTCTGGTTGGTGCATCCGATTGGCCATAACCTGGGGTATCGACCGCAATAACCTGAAAGCCATTGCTTGCAAGAGGCTGAAATGCTTTTGAGAACATTTCTAGAGAGCTTGGGGATTGATGACATAAAATCAATGGTCTTCCCTCGCCCGTGACCTGAAAGTGCAACTGGCCAAAAATGCTATCAATATATGCTTTTTGAGATAATATTTTCATGGTTACTTTTTCGATAAATAATTTAGCATGTGGTCATCTCAAAGGATATAATCTATTACCTTAAAACGCTAAGAATAGAACTTAAGAATAATGACTTCAACAGAAAATAGCATTCAAAAGATCTCCAATTTAATTGGGTCTGAGAATGTTATTCAAAACAGAGACGATCTTCTTTTTTACTCCACTGATATTTTTGGAACGGCAAAGGAACAAGCCGTTGCAGTAGTAAGGCCGGCAAATTCAAATGAACTGATAGCATTGGTTAAGCTTTGCATTGAAGAAAATATAGCAGTTTCAACCAGAGGTGGTGGCGCATCATATACAAGCTCATATCTGCCTGTAAGAGACAATACAATTATCATTGATAGCCAAAGACTCAAAAAAATTGAAGTCAATGAGGAAGACATGTATGTCACTGTAGAGCCAGGAGTGACATGGCTTGAGCTCTATGAAACACTTAAACCACTTGGTCTTAGGACACCTCATTGGGGTCCTTTTTCAGGAAGAGTGGCAACCATTGCTGGATCGATGTCCTTTCATGCCATTAGCCATGGAACAAACAATGCTGTTTCCGCCGATTCACTCTCGAGCCTTCAAGTTATAACAGGAACTGGAGAAATTATAGAGACAGGTTCCCAAGGAAGCGATGAGGCATCCTCTCGATTTTTCAGACACTATGGACCCGATTTAGGAGGCTTATTCTTAGGGGATTCGGGTGCGCTTGGAATAAAGACACAAATCAGCTTGAAGCTCATGNCTTATCCAGAAGGATTTGCAGCTTGCTCCTTTGGTTTTCAAGACTTTGAGCATCTCTTTTATGCCATGAGAGACATCTCTAAACTTGGTCTTGTCTCAGACAATCATGGATTGGATCCAAGAAAACAAAAAACTGCAATTATGGAAATGGAAAATGCCAGTNCAATTGCAGCNGCAAAATCTATCATGAAGTCATCTAGAAATATATTTGATGGCGTTACTCANCTCATGAAAATGGGGCTNGCAGGAAGAGCATTCCTNAAAGGCGCNGCCTANTCCGGACATTTTACNACCGAAGGGATNAATGCAAAAGANGCNAAGATCAAACTTGCNGAGGTAAGAAGGGTTGCTCAANAATATGGCGGTGANGTNGCGAACAGNATTCCGCTNTATCTTCANGCAAACCCATTTATGGAACTNACACCAATACTGGGNCCAAACGGCGAGCTTTGGAAGCCGACCCATTCAGTGCTCCCGTTCTCTAAAGTGCTGAAACACAATCAGGACTATATGTCATTAATGTCAGAATACAAAGAACGCATGGATCAACACGGTGTCTCGATGAACATGATGTTTTCATCCATAGACAGCAATGCATTCCTTTATGAACCTACTTTTCTTTGGAAAGACAAGCAATCCATCTATCACAAAAGAGTTTATCCGTTGGATCTAAAAAATATTCCAGTCTTTGAAGAGAATCCCGAAGGTTACAAACTGGTTCATGAAATCAAAGATCGACTAGAAGAAAATGCCAGAAACAATGGGGCCATCCACTTTCAGATAGGTAAAGATTACCCTTATCTAAAAACCAGAACAGAAAGCACTCGAAACCTCTTGATGATGTTGAAAAAAGAGCTTGATCCAAAAAATTTGATTAACCCAGGAAATCTGGGCTTTGAAGAAAATTAATAAAGGGAGTTACATTGAGCGATAAAAAATATGATCTTGTGATCAAAAATGTGAAGGTTGTCAAACCTCTATCCGATAATGTGGAAGAGCAAGACATCGCCATAAAAGATGGCAAATTTGCCGACATAGAAAAAAATATAGATCCTGAGCAATCAAATGATTCATATGACGGGAAAGGCCAATTGGCATTTCCTGGATTGGTTGATGCACATATGCATACGGGAATTTACAACCCCTTGGACAAGGATGCAGTAATCGAGAGTCGTGCCGCTGCAATGGGTGGTGTAACCTCTAGTTTAAACTATATGAGAACAGGAGGGTATTATCTTAACAAAGGCGGTCCTTACAGGGATTTCTTGCCGGAAGTCTTCGAGCTTTCAAAGGATAACTTCTATGTTGACTATGCTTATCACCTTGCACCAATGGACAAAAAGCACATCTCCGAGATCCCTGAACTAATTGATGAATTTGGAGTCACCTCTTTTAAAATCTTCATGTTTTATGGAGGTCATGGTCTACATGGAGCATCATCCAACCAGCATGAATTCTTGATGATTAATCCAGAAGAGAAATATGACATTGCACATTTTGAGTTTGTAATGAGGGGTGTACAAGACGCAATAATGCGTTTTCCTGAAAAGAAAGACGACATCAGCTTGAGTCTGCATTGTGAAACTGCAGAAATTATGGCTGCTTATACAAAAATAGTTCAAGAAGAAAATAAGTTATCTGGGTTGAGAGCATACAGTGCTTCAAGGCCTCCACATTCCGAGGGTCTTGCAATATTTATAGCCTCATATTTAGCAAATGAAACGGAATTGCCCAATATCAATCTTCTGCATTTGACCTCTAAAAAAGCAGTCGATGCAGCCATGCAAATGCAAACGGTGTTTCCACATATTAATTTCAGACGAGAAGTCACGATTGGGCACCTGATTCTCGATGTGGATGCTGAGACTGGAAACTTGGCAAAAGTGAATCCGCCAATCAGGCCAAGAGAAGATGTTGAGTATCTTTGGGAAAGCGTTCTGAATGGAGATATCAGCTGGATTTGCAGTGATCATGCCTGTTGTAAACACGAAGATAAAGTGGACTCAGATGACTCGGAAGATATATGGTTAGCAAAATCTGGCTTTGGTGGAACGGAATACCTACTTTCAGCACTTGTAAGCGAGGGTCGCAAAAGAGGTCTTTCATTTAATAGAATGGCAGAATTGACCAGTCTAAATCCTGCGAGAAGATACGGACTCAGAAACAAAGGTGATATCGAAATAGGATTAGATGCAGACCTCGCGCTTGTTGATCCTGATCACAACTGGATAATTAGGGCGGAGGAATCAGAGTCCGGCCAAGGATATACGCCTTTTGAAGGCTTGGAACTGGATGCAAAGGTCGCCACAACTTTCCTCAGGGGGAATCGTATTTATGACAATGATAAAGTCATTGGCGAACCCAAAGGAAATTATTTAAAACGTCCCTATTAGAGAAATAAAAAAAGCCCCATCTCAGGGGCTTTTTTATTAGTGATGCTTTCAGGTTAAAACTGATAAGTTAATTCAACACCTACTCGTCTTTGAGTACCAGCATGTGCAAATGAACCACCAAACTCAGGAGCTGGGATCACTTCTGCTAAATAATCTTCATCAGTCAGATTTTTAGCATAGGCGACGATACTGTAATTATCGCCTTTGACACCCATTCTCAAGTTAACCGTGTCATACTCATCTCTTTGAGTCTTATCGTATGCCATTGGTACACCAAATAAAGAGACTCTGGAATTATTTTCTTGCATAACATGGAACCATGTTGGTCCAACAACTGCATAATCAAGTTGTGCAAAAAAGTCCATGCCATTTGCCATTGGGTAGTCCAAAGACANGCCAGCATTGTAAGTATGCTCTGCATGATAAGGCACATTATTGCCAACACTGTCTGATCTTACAGAGTTTTTAATGATAGTACTGTCAATTTGAGCACCGGATAAATAGACACTGATGTTGTCATTGACTATTGCTGAAATAGCTAGCTCAAAACCATCCATTTCTGCTTCATCAATGTTTTCAACTATCCTCAACAATCCAAATGGCCCAACTATGAANTCGAAGAATTGAAGGTCATTGGCATTGGTGTCAAAGTACGTACCTTCAACACTGACCCTATTTTCAGCGAGTCTTGCTTTAAAACCGATTTCAAGTGAGTCATTGGTTTCTTTCTCATAAACATCCGTAACTGCTACTGGCGAACCAGGGTTGAGTGGATTGATGAAAGTATCAATTGTTGCTCTTGAGCCTGAATTATTAAATCCACCACTCTTGAACCCCTCACCCCAACTAGCAAAGTATGTAACATTGTCGCTTGCATCCCATGTCAAGCTGATCTTGGGNTGAAAGGCCTCAAAAGATCGGCTTTGATCTGGAATTGAAGAACTGCTACAAAGACCTGTATTAAGAGGACCACCCGTATATGGGGGACCATCGCAGTCGATGTAAGTTGAAGTTACATTAGTAGGNACTAGGCTGCTAACGCGTCTGTCTTCTTTGTCATAACGGCCAGCAATTGATAGTTCAACTGTGTCGTTTAGATCTATGTTCACAGATGCAAAAAATGCAGTGACTTCGTTATCAAAATCATCCCATACCATTTGTTCGGTTGGATTGTTTCCATTAGGAGCAACATACATTCTTTCCGTGATGCCCAATCCTTTGTCTGTTCCTTGGTTAACCCCAACTTCTCTTGAAACATCAAGATAGTACATTCCAGCAGACCATCTTATATCTTGGTCTCCNGGTGAGGTTAAACGAAGCTCAAAACTAATGTCTTCCTGATTCCTGACTTGATACTGAGTTCCATCACATCTTGTTGGTGTGTATGGTCCAAGCAAAAGTCCATTCGGAACCGTTGGATCAGAAGTTGCAATATACTGAGGTGAAGGCAAAGAAAATCCTTGTCCGGAATTCACAATCTCAGCTAGTGAATCAAGACAAGACTGATCACCGAAGAAGAAACCCCATGCTCCACTTGTTCCATCTGCACCGAATGCGTTGTCAATGTCACTGTATAGTGTCCAGCCACTCAAAGTTGCCCAATCAAGTTCTCTTTCCATTTTGACTGAAAACTCTGTTGATTTCTGATCATTGAAGTGGTCTATGTTGTTCACGTATTCAAAATTATGATCGTTAACATCTTCATATAGCGTTGGAATTCCNAAGANAGCCTCAAATNNTGGCAGNGCAAAAACTGCATTGAATGCAATCGANGCAGTGTCGACTTCACCGTAACGAAGCTTNGCATCAATCGTGGTGTTCTCATCCCAGTCTCCAACATATCTTGTAACGATGTCGTAGGACTTGTATTGATCTATGCAATCATCACAACCTTTCCATCTGTTTTCTCTAAANCCATCTGTGGTGTTGTAATTAATCATTGCACTGAATGCACCNCCCATTGGGGTTGGCCCCTCTGTCTTAGCGGTAATTGCATACGTTGCATCATCACCAATGGAAAATTTTGCCACTGACTGGGCTTCATCGCTTGGCATTTCTGTCTTGACGATGATTGCTCCAGCCGATGCATTNCGTCCGTAGAGTGCACCNTGAGGNCCTTTGAGGACTTCAATTTGTGACAGNCCCAANTANTCTCTGTTNANAGCAGCAGGGTTAGTCATCACAATGCCATCAATGATTANACCGAAACTGGTTTCCGCATCACGTGCACCGTTNAGNCCTCTGATACTGACTTGTGTGTCTCCGACCTCAGCAGTGTCTACAATGGTTACGCCCGGTGTTAGGTTAATAAAGTCTGCCGCTCTCTGAACGCCCGATCTTTCTATTTGGTCTGCTGTTAGAACAGTTACAGTTCCTGGCACATCTCTAAGGGATTCTTCCCTTTGTCTGGCTGTGACTGTAATTTCTTCTATAACAGACTGTGAAAATACCTCACCGACTGGCAGCAACATTATCATCGATACGATCGCTATCAGTCCTCTGTTTGTGTATTTCATCATGTTTAATACCCCGAAGTTATTGATTTGATTTTCTTCAAATTGCCCCCCTAGTAGATAAAACACTTGTTAAATACTCAATAGCAGTTTTAAATACTTGCGAATTCGATGGCTTTTATTCTAAATGCATTTAAATGCCAAGAAAAGTGAATACTTCGCATGAGAATGCCAATTGGATCACTGATTTGTTGTATTTTTACAAAAATATTGCCTAATTTTGGGCAGTAAATTCTTTTTTTTTGAGGTAATCAAGTAAATGTTAATTATATTTTTAGTGACATTCATAGGATTGATGGGTTTTGGCATCATATTGCCACTCTTTCCGTTTTATGCTGAACGGCTCGGTGCTTCCCCAGAAGTAATCACATTAACCATGGCTGTTTTTTCCATGGGTCAATTCATTGCCTCTCCATTTTGGGGGAGACTGAGTGATTCAATAGGACGGAAAAAAGTCTTGATCATCAGCTTGATCGGTTCATCGATTTCATACGTCATGCTGGCTTTTGCTGAAACACTGACAATGGTGATCATCAGCAGAATCTTATCGGGACTAATGGCTGGAAATATTTCCATTGCTTTTGCTTATGTGGCTGACATCACAGATGAAGAAAATCGTTCTGCTGGCCTGGGTAAAGTCAGTGCTGCACTTGGTCTGGGATTTATGACAGGGCCGGCAATTGGGGGCTTCCTAGCAGGCAATGATATTGAAAATGCCAATTATGTTTTGACAGCGCTTGCTGGTGCGGGGATTAATATTATTGCCCTTATAGGGGCAATCTTTTTCTTAAAAGAATCTCTCCCTGATGGCGATCGGAAATCGATGCAGGGGCTTTTCAAGATCTTCAAAAAAGAAACATTTAAACCCGGACAGAAAATCATCATATTTGCCTTATGTGGATTGTTTTTCTATTCGGGAATGTCTCTCATGGAGGCGATCTTTCCGCTTTGGGCCAATCGATTATTCAACTACGGGCCGAGCCATATTGGCAGTGTATTTTTTATGCTTGGTTTAATCTCTGTTGTAATACAAGGCGGGCTCATTGGACCGCTTACAAAATGGCTTGGTGAAATAAGGCTTGTTCAAACTGCTGCCATTTTTATGATGATTGGTCTGAGCTTGATCGGTAGCGCAATTAGCATTCTGGTGCTTTGGATTGGCTTATTTTTCTATGGTTGTGGTGCAGCAATGTTCAACCCCAGTTTATCGAGCCTGGTTTCTAAACGTGCGAATCCCAATGAGAAAGGTCTATTTTTAGGTCAATACCAATCAGCATGTGCACTTGGGAGAATTCTAGGGCCACTGTTCTCTGGAGTATTGTTTAGCCAAGTCAGCACCTCTGCACCTCTTTATGCAGGAGCAATGTTAGGAATTCCTGTGATTGTATTAATCACAAACTTTGCTTTAAGACGTAAAAATGAGGGAATAGAATAGAATTGAAGGAGTTGAGTATGAAAAAGACAATCGTTATCACGGGAAGCACTAGAGGCATCGGACTTGGAATGGCAAAAGAATTCCTATCGAGGNATCACAATGTTGTCATCACNGGAACGAGCGAACAAAGCGTTGAGAATGGGCTCAATAGCATTGGTGAGAATAANAATGCAATCGGAGTTCCATGCTTGGTTCAAGAAACAGATTCCATAGAAGATGTTTGGAGCAAAGCAGTTGAGAAATTTGGGACCGTTGATATATGGATCAATAATGCGGGCGCAGCAACCTCAAGAATCGGTTTGGAAGAATTGAGCTTTGAAGAAATCAGAAGAACAATAGATACAAACTTGACCGGTACCATACTGGCAACAAGAATCGTTTCATCAAAAATGCTCGAACAAGGATCGGGTCAGATATATATGTTTGAAGGTTTTGGCAGCAATGGACAGCTTCAAAAAGGAATCAGTGTTTACGGTTCAACAAAACGAGCCCTTAGATATTTCACATCAGCAGCTGCAAATGAATTCAAAGACACACCCATCATTATAGGGTCCATCAGTCCTGGTATTGTCACCACAGACCTGCTCTTGCGTTCATCAAAGTCCAGTGAAGAAGACTGGAAGAAGGCCAAAAAAGTCTTGAATGTTCTGGCAGACCGCGCAGAAGTAGTCACGCCATGGCTCGTCGATCAAGTTCTAAAAAATAACAAAAATGGAGCCCAAATTGCTTGGTTGAACACAATAAAAGTGCTTGGCCGATTGATCTTTGGAAGAATGTTTTGCAAAAAGCAGGTCATTGATGATTGGGAAAGGGAGCAAGCAGAAAATCATTCATGAGCAAGAAGCAAAAAAAATATCGGGGCAAAGATTTTATTCGTCAAATGATTCATCACGATATCGACTCGGGTGTCAATGATGGAAGGCTGGCAACGAGATTTCCTCCTGAGCCCAATGGCTACTTGCATATTGGGCATGCGCTTTCAATTTGTATCAACTTTGGGATTGCCAATGAGTTTAATGGGCCCTGCTTTCTAAGATTCGATGACACCAATCCAGCCAGAGAATCCGATGAGTATGTCAACGCAATCATGAGAGATGTGAAATGGTTGGGTTTTGACTGGGGCAATAATATTGCTCATGCTTCTGATTATTTTGAATCAATCCATGAGTCTGCACTGGAACTGATTGAAAAAAACCTTGCCTATGTGGACAGTCAAACGGGCGAAGAAATAAAAAACTTCAGAGGCACACTGAATTCTCCTGGAACAGTGAGTCCTTATCGAGATCGCTCCATCTCTGAGAATCTTGGATTATTTGACAGAATGAAGAACGGTGAGTTTGAGAATGGGGAGCACGTGCTGCGAGCAAAAATAGACATGTCTTCACCCAATATAAATCTAAGAGATCCCATCATTTATAGGATTCTGCATTTGGATCATCAAAGAACCGGTAAGAAATGGTGCATCTATCCGATGTATGATTTTGCACACACGCTCTCAGATGCAATTGAAGGGACGACTCACTCTCTTTGCACACTGGAATTTGAAGACCACAGGCCCTTGTATGAATGGTTTCTTGATAATCTTGATCTTCCAACAAGGCCGAGGCAAATTGAATTTTCACGCTTGAATGTGGAACACACCATAACCAGCAAAAGGAAACTTGCAGAGTTGATTGACTCCGGTCATGTCTCAGGGTGGGATGATCCAAGGATGCCAACCATATCGGGGCTCAGAAAAAGAGGCTATCCAGCGAGTGCGGTAAGGGAGTTTTGCAAAAGAGTGGGCATTACCAAAAAAGACAAATCCATAGAGATGCCCCTGCTTGAGAGCACAGTAAGGGAAGAATTGGATGCATCGTGCAANAGAGTAATGGCAATACTAAACCCATTAAAAGTAACGATTGATAATTTTCCAAAAGACGAAACTGAAATGCTCGAAGCAAGAAATCACCCAAAAAATAAAGAAATGGGCAGCCGAGATTTGCCATTTGGTCGAAATATTTTGATTGAGAGAGATGACTTTATGGAAAATCCTGATCAAGACTTCTATAGACTTTCGCCCGGATCAGAAGTCAGACTCAGGTATGCGTATATCATTAAGTGTGAAGAAGTCATCAAAGATGAGAATGGTGAAATCATAGAACTCATCTGTTCATACGATCCAGAAACAAAAAGCGGTGTCGGCACATCAACAAAAAAGGTCAAAAGCGCAATACATTGGGTGTCTGATGATCATGCCATTGCCGGCCACGTGAGCCTTTTTGAGACACTCTACAGCGATCCCAATCCAGACTCTGATAGCCCAATCAATCCAGACTCAAAAATTCAGATGGATCAGCCGGCATTTGAGCGATCCCTATCAAAGGCTGAGATTGGCACTAGGTTTCAATTTGAAAGAAATGGGTATTTCATTCTTGATGAGATCAAGGATGAGAAACTTATATTCAATAGAATTGTCACCCTCAAAGACACTTGGGCAAAGATACAAAACAGAAAGAAATAATTCTAAGCAGAGGCTAAAGATTCAAGCCAATTTCTATAAATCGTCTTGCCCGCACTTTGCCAATTGCAATCAATGTCTGAAATCATTTCATCGTTCAATGAAATTTCTCTAGGATTAGAAAGTAGACTCTTTTTCAATTCATCAAGTTCCTCGGATGTAGAATCTGAAAAATAATTATTCGGTCGCGTTGGGTAATCGTCTCTTTTGCCAGAGACAAAATTGATTATTTCGCGCTGATACTCTTTTAGTAAGCTGTTTTTGCTGTATTCCGGATGCCCTTGAAACAGAACCAGCCTGCCACCTTTTGAGGCGGCTAAATAGATCCCTGCATAATCATTGGATGCCAAGATTTGGAGATCGGTTGATTCAATTTCCTCGATGGGAAAATCATAATAATGAGAATGTGGGCCATCGAATCCATCTTCAATTCCTTGCGTGAGCGGATGATTTTGCTCTCCTAATTGGTGTTTAAAAATACCCCATGCCTTTTCGTCTCGCATCTGTCTTTCAATGCCATATTTTGCTTTCATGATTGCATGAGTCGCCAGGCAGGAACACAAAATAGAGCTTGTGTTTGATTCCGCCCATTCAAAAACTTCAATCAATGGTTTCCAGAAGCGTTCTTTTGTCATGTCTTGCTGAGATGGATTGGCGCCTGAAATGATCAGTCCGTCGTATTTCCTATTTTGGAATTCTCCAATCTCATTATAGTGATCGTTGATATAAGCCTTGAGCTTATCGCTTCTGTTCTCAGTTGAGACAGACGTTGGATAAAGATGAATCAAATATTCTTCATTGTTCGCAAGCATGCTGACAAACTGACGTTCGGTTGCTTGAAATGCAGCATCAGGCATCAGATTCAATAAACCAATATGCAAATCTTTTCGATTCGATTTATGCACAGAAAGCTCATCTGCAAGAACCAAACCAGATGACTTAAGTCTCTCCAAAGATGGCAGATTTGGATGGGAGATAACAGGCATGATTGTGTTTTTATACTACAGTGGCTATTGCATCCAACATTTCGTTTGGAGCCTCATTGACAATGGCATGACCACAATTGGGAAGCATGACTGTTCTCGACTGCGGAATATGTTCAGCCAATGATTTTGAATTTCTAACGGGTGTCATAAAGTCATCCTCGCCCAGAATAAGCAATGTGGGACAACCGATGTCCTTGCTTCTTTCAATGCCAGAAGTNTAGTCTTGGCAGGCCTTTAAGTCATTGTATATGACTCCGGGTCCGCTTCTCTCTAATAGTCTTTGCAGTTTGCCAAGCATCCATGTTCCAGGCACCTGTGATCCNCCCAAATGAGCAGATTTACTGTGCGACCAAAAATTGACCATCTCTTTTGCAACATCTAAATCATCTTTTGCACTATTGAGCAATACCTCCCCAACCGGCATTGGGATGGAAGTCCCAACCATGACTAAAGTAGTGATNCGATCCGGGTATCTCGCCGCCACATCAAATGCAACCAATGACCCCATNCTGTGGCCAACAATGATTGTTTTGTCTTGNCCTGTNGCATCAAGGGATCGTATGACCCAATCNGCCATTCCTTCTATGCTGTCAATCAAAGATCCTTCTGAACGACCATGCCCGGGTAAATCTACAGCCTGAATATTCAAACCTTTTCTAGCAAAGTGTCTACCGGCTAAAGTCCAAACNGTNTGATCCATTGCTGTGCCATGGATAAAGGTCATCCCTAGATTTCCTTCGACATGCTCCCTGCTTCCAGTTGCTATNTAGGTTTTTTGATTATCAACGTCAATGTACATACTTCACCCTCTATGATTTCTTAAGCGCTTTCGCTGCAGCCCTAAAGCCATTTTCAAGATCTTCAATGAGATCATCGACCGATTCTATTCCNATAGATAATCTAATCAACCCCTCTGAAATGCCGGCTTCTTCCAATGCTTCGACTGANATCCTCTGGTGAGTAGTGCTTGCCGGATGAATAACGAGTGACTTTGCATCGCCAATGTTTGCCAAATTCGAGAAGAGATCAAGCCGATCAATAAAGACTTGGCCAATTTCACGCCCGCCTTTTATGCCGAAACTAAAGACTGCCGTGGAGCCCTTTGGAAGCAATTCTTTTGCTAAATCATGATTCGGGTGATTGGCCAAGTTGGGATGACTGACCCAATCCACCATGTCGTGCTGATCAAGATATTCAACGACTTGATTGGTATTGCTTATGTGTTTATCCATTCTGACCGAGAGTGTCTCAGTGCCATTGAGGACTAAAAATGCAGAATGAGGCGCTAAACATGAACCAAAATCTCTTGCTGCTTCGTTTCTAACTCGAGAGATGAATGCCGCGGGTCCAAATTCTTCAGTGAAAGACAAGTTATGAAATCCTTTATACTTGTCCGTCATTTGAGGAAACTTATCGGTCGCCTCCCAATCGAATGTTCCTCCATCAACAATTAATCCGGCCATCGTTGTTCCATGGCCACTCAGAAATTTAGTTGCAGAATGAACAACAATGTCTGCCCCAAGGTCAAATGGCTTTATCAAATAGGGGGTTGTGGTGGTTGAATCAATAACCAATGGAAGCTCATGGTCATGCGCAATCTTTGAAATTTCAGGTATGTTAAAGACCTCGGTTTTTGGATTGGCCACAGTCTCACCAAAAATAAGTCTTGTTTCAGGCTTGATGGCTTTCTTGAAACCCTCTATATCATTTGGATCCACAAATGTGGTTGTGATTCCGAATCGAGGAAGCGTATATTCAAACAAATTATGTGTGCCGCCATACAAAGCATACGATGCCACAATGTGGCCACCCTGATCGACCAACGTTGCAATTGCATTGTATACAGCTGCTTGACCACTTGCGGTTGCAACTGCTCCAACACCGCCTTCCAATGCTGAGATTCGTTCCTCTAAAACCGCTGTGGTTGGATTGGAGATACGAGAGTAGACGTGACCTCCTCTCTCAATATTAAACATTGCAGCGCCTGCATCAGAATCCCTGAATACATAGGATGCAGTTTGATAAATTGGAACGGCTCGCGATCCAGTATCCTTATCTGGTCTCTGTCCAGCGTGGTTAGACAATGTGTCAAATTCAAATGTTTTTACTTTTGCCATAATTTTTATTCGTTTAATTCTATTTTAAGTGAAGTCATCAACTTCATTTCCGAAGGATTCATTGTATAGTATTTGCTGAGAATCAAAAGCCAAATAAAGGTGACATACCTCACGAGTTTCTGCGATTTTTTGATAGTTTTAAAGTCAATATCTTGAGCTGTGACTCCGTACTCCGACATAAAATAAACTGTCTCATCTTCACTCATTTCAAAATGCTCCATCGCATAAGCCAGATCAAAGCATGGAAGATTTAGTGAAGCATATTCCCAATCAATGAATTTTATTTGCTCATTAACCAATATGTTCTCGGGATGCAGATCATTGTGGCAAAGACAATTCTTTCCACCTTCATCGCTGAGCGCATCGTGGAGATCAATTGCTGCTGTAAAGATATTCTTTTCGTCCTCTTGCTCCATTTGTCGACCATAAGCCATCAAAGTATCTCGAAAAGTGTAATCAAAATCATTCGCCGGATATGAATGCAGTGAGTTGAGTCTTTTGGCAAGATTAGAAAGCAGGGATTGTCTGTCTTTCAATTGAGAAATATGCTCACCTTCAATCTCAGTGACTATCGAGATTTTTGATTCATCATCATAAAATAAAGGCTCTGGGGTGAGAATCATGCCCTCAATACTGTTCAATAAATTGAATTCTCTTTTGGGATCCAAATTGAATGGATTGTTATCAATCCTGTAATGACTCAATATCGACCTCCTACCTTTATAAAGGCAACGATATGTGTCTTTGTAGAGGCCTTCTTTGATGATCGATAAAGATTCCAGACCATCAATGCATCTTAGAAATTCATTGCTCATGGATCAACTCTCCATCTGAGATTTCCATGCTTTGTAACCAAAGCAAATGATAATCAGGTAAGCAAAAAATAAGCCCGCGGTTAAATACAAATCTCTAGAAATAAAAAGAAACACCGAGATGAAATCGATAACAAACCAATATATCCAGTTTTCTATGAATTTCTTTGCCACCAAATATGTGGTCAATACCGCGCCCCAAGTGGTCAATGAATCCCAAAAAGGCAGTGCTGCATCTGTAAATTTTTCT
>NZHF01000013.1 GCA_002691305.1 Gammaproteobacteria bacterium
TCTTAAGCACACCCATAATCTTGAGCACAATGCTTTTTCAGTCGGCCAACCACAATGGGGCGAGCACCTTGCGGATCAGTTAACATAAATACTCATGTTGCATGATCCATCCACAGTGGCCGCTGTCATCATGGAACCCATTGCGGGTTCAGCTGGCGTTTACCTCCCTCCGGTTGGTTATCTCAATAGAATCAGAGAAATTTGTGACGAGCATGGCATTCTGCTTATCTTGGATGAGGTCATCACTGGATTTGGAAGAACGGGAAGCAATTTTGGAGCAGACGCATTTGATGTTACNCCGGATATAATGACCATTGCCAAAGGCATGACCAGCGGAACAGTTCCCATGGGCGGTGTTTTNGTCAAGGAAGAAATTTACGATACATTCATGACTGGACCGGAAGAAGCCATTGANTTTTTNCATGGTTATACCTATTCAGGACANCCTTTAGCAGCTGCAGCAGGATTGGCGACACTCAATGTTTATGAAGAAGAGGGACTTTTTGAGAATGCTCGAGAGCTTGCACCGGTTCTAGAGGAAGAGGTGCACAAGATCAAAGGCACGAAACACGTCATTGATATANGAAACTTTGGTTTATTGGGCGCTGTGGAATTGGATCCCATCGAAGGAAAGCCAACCGCAAGAGCAATGAGCGTATTCAGGGAGTGTTTTGACAGAGGGGTTCTCATCAGAACCACGGGCGATACNGTTGCAATCTGCCCTCCATTTATCGCCACCGCTGATGACGTTAGGAAAGTAGTGAATACCGTCAAAGAATCATTAGAAGCGATCGGTTAAGAGCAAAGCATGACATCAATCATTCACCATTGGATCAACGGGGAACTTCAGCCCTCAACAGCGGAACGATATGGGGATATTTTCAATCCCGCGACCGGTGAAGTCAGTGCATCNGTCTCAATGGGGAATNCNGATGATCTAAACAAAGCAGTTGAGTCNGCCTCAAAAGCCTTTGAGACTTGGTCACAAACTTCAGTCACAAAGCGTGCCCAGATCTTTTTTAAATACAAAGAGCTTCTTGAAACAAACAGAGAAGAATTAATAGAACTCATTACCAAAGAGCACGGGAAAGTAGCCTCCGATGCTGCCGGTTCTTTGCAAAGGGGCATCGAAGTGGTTGATTTTGTATGCGGTATCCCGCATCTGCTCAAAGGTGAATTCAGTGAGCAAGTTGGAACNGGAATCGATTGCTATTCCACTCGACAACCGATTGGAGTATGTTCCGGTGTGACGCCCTTTAATTTTCCTGCGATGGTGCCGATGTGGATGTTTCCAATTGCNATTGCATGCGGCAATACTTTTATTTTAAAGCCATCAGAGAAGGATCCTTCATGCGCCATGAAACTTGCAGAGCTCTTGCAGGAGGCAGGATTGCCAAAAGGCGTATTGAACGTTGTCAACGGCGATAAGGAAGTCGTCGATGCAATCTTGGAGCATTCCTCCATTAAGACATTCAGTTTTGTTGGATCAACCCCTGTTGCTCAGTACGTCCATGAAAAAGCATCTGCCAATGGGAAGAGGGTACAGGCGTTGGGTGGAGCAAAAAATCATGCCATCGTCCTTGAGGACGCCTCGCTTGAACAAACCTCCAATGCAATCATAGGTGCTGCATATGGCTCGGCAGGCGAGCGATGCATGGCCATTTCCGTTGTGGTTGCGGTTGAAGGCGTTGCCGATGAATTGTGCAAGCTTCTCTCTGAGAAAGCGGCAGCACTGAAGATTGGACCGGGGAATGAGGCTGAAAATGAAATGGGCCCACTGATTACAAACGAACATAAAAACAAAGTCATTGATTACATCCAGCAAGGCATAGATTCTGGCGCCACAATTTTACTCGATGGACGCGAGCACGAAATGACAAATAAGCCTGGTTTTTTTCTCGGTCCGACTCTTTTCGATGACGTCAGTCCAGAGATGAGTATCTATAAGGAAGAAATATTTGGTCCAGTTTTGGTTGTGCTCAGGGTCGAAGACTTTAACGCTGCCATTCGATTGGCAAATGAACATCAATTTGGAAATGGAGTAGCCATTTTCACCAATCAAGGCTCAAAGGCGAGAGAGTTTGTTCATTCAGTTGAAGTGGGCATGGTCGGCATCAATGTTGCCATTCCTGTACCGCTCTCTTTTTATACATTCGGTGGATGGAAGGATTCTATCTTTGGTTCATCCAATATCTATGGAATGGATGGCATCAGATTCTTCACAAGAACCAAAACAGTGACAGCCAGATGGGTCGAAGACGATGGATCAATCAATCTCTCGATGCCAACAATCAAATAAGAAAGGAGTTTTGACATGTTAATTGGTGTGCCAAAGGAAATTAAATCGGATGAATACAGGATTGGCCTGACACCTGAGAGCGTTGAATCACTGACCCAATCCGGTCATGAAGTACTGATTGAGCAAAATGCTGGACTGGGAATAGGCAAAGACAATAAAGCCTATGAAAATTCCGGCGCTGAGATTGTTGAAACCCGGGAAGAGATTTTTCAACGAGCCGAGATGATAGTCAAAGTAAAAGAGCCACAGCTTGAAGAGTGCGCGCTGTTGAGACCCGATCAAATTTTGTTTACATACCTCCACTTGGCACCAGACCCCGAGCAAGTCAAAGCACTTTTGGCTTCNGGNTGCAGGGCAATNGCTTATGAGTCTGTCAAAGATCANGATGGAACATATCCTTTGTTGACGCCAATGAGTGAGGTCGCTGGAAGAATGGCNGTNCANGCNGGNGCAACTTGTCTTGAGAAACCCAAAGGGGGCTTGGGTCGTTTGATCGGAGGCGTGACCAATGTAGATCCTGCAGAGGTGGTTGTGATTGGAGGCGGGGTTGTTGGTTATAACTCGATCGAGATNGCNATNGGCATGCAAGCCAATGTCACCGTTCTTGATAAGTCGGCCAAGCGATTGGATCAGCTGGAATCAATTTTTGGGGATAAGCTCAATGCCGTGATTGCCACAGAAGAGAACAATAGAGAATGCATTAAANCAGCCGACATTGTGATTGGCGCTGTACTTATACCNGGTGCCTCTGCACCCAAACTGATCAGTCGAGAATTGGTTCAATCGATGAAAAAAGGTTCTGTTTTGGTTGATGTTGCAATCGATCAGGGCGGTTGCTCAGAAACCTCAAGACCGACCACCCATTCAGATCCGACCTATGAAGAAGAAGGGGTTCTGCACTATTGTGTAGCAAACATGCCGGGCGCTGTTCCGATGACCTCAACGTATGCATTGAACAACGCAACCATTCCCTATGTTTTGAGTCTGGCAAACAATGGATTGAATGAGGCTCTGAGCCTCGACAAGGGGTTTTGCGAAGGCCTTAATATTCACGCAGGCAAAGTAACGATCACGGCAGTGGCTGATGAGCACGATTATGACTACCATGATCCAATCGAACTGATCAAAAGTCTCAAGCAATAAATGTCCAATTTAAGCCACTTTGCTCCCATAAGGGACAAGCTAGGAAGACCTCTCAAAGACCTGAGGGTCTCGGTGATGGATCGTTGCAATTTTAGATGCATCTATTGCATGCCCGAGGAAAAGTTTCATTCAGGATTTAATTTCCTCAAGTCCACGGAAAGGCTTTCGTTTGAAGAAATTTTCAGAGTCACAAAGATTTTTAGCGATTTAGGCATCAGCAAGGTGAGAATCACAGGTGGGGAGCCACTACTGAGGGTTAATCTATCCGAGCTGATTGGAGATCTTTCAACCCTTGATAAAATTGAGGACATTGCATTGACGACAAACGGTGTTCTGCTGAAGAAGTATTCAGAAGAGCTAAAGGCCTGTGGCTTGAATCGAATCACGGTGAGCCTCGATTCCATTGATCCTGCTCAGTTCATGCAGATGACCGGTGGAAGAGGCAATCTTGAGACAGTCTTGGAAGGCATCAATGCAGCACTTTCTGTGGGTTTCAAGAAAGTCAAAATCAATGCGGTTTTAAAAAGAGGAACCAATGATGATCAAGTGATCGAGATGGTCGATTATTTCAAAGACCAGTCGGTCATCATTCGATTTATCGAATACATGGATGTTGGAAACCTCAATCAGTGGAAGTTAAAAGAAACAGTGGGCAGTGAAGAAATCATTAAAAAGCTTTCTGAGCAATGGACATTGGAACCGCTTGATAAAAATTATGAAGGAGAGACCGCTGAAAGGTTTCGCATAAAAGGCAGTGAGACTGAAATTGGTTTGATTTCTTCTGTCACCAAGCCATTTTGTGGGTCTTGTTCGAGAGCAAGATTGTCATCGGATGGAAAGCTCTATAATTGTTTGTTTGCTTCTGAAGGCAAGGACATTCGAAGCTGGGTTCGTGGCGGCAAGTCAGACGAATTCATCAGGGATGAAATTGCATCGATCTGGAAAGAGAGAAAAGACCGTTACAGCGAATTGAGATACAACAAAAAGAGCGATAAAACGAACGAAAAAGTAGAAATGTATTACATAGGNGGATAAATTATTCTAATGAAATTCAGNATGGAGAAAAAAAGATGAAGGGATTGATGATGGATACTCCATTAATGATTGGCTCAATAATGGATCATGCCGAAAGGAATTTTCCTGATCAAGAAATAGTTTCTGTTGTGGCCGATCAGCCGGATTTCAGATACACATTTAAAGATGCATTCCAACGGACAAGGCAACTGGGCAATGCTCTTAAATCACTCGGCATTGATATTGGTGATCGAGTGGGCACTTTGGCGTGGAATGATCATAGGCATTTTGAGCTCTACTACGCAATATCCTCATCCGGTGCNATTTGCCATACGGTAAACCCTCGGTTGTTTCCAGAGCAACTGATTTACATCATGAACCATGCNGAGGACAAAGTTGTTTTCTGTGATCCAATGTTTGTACCGCTCTTGGAAAGCATTCAAGATCAACTCACNACCATTGAGCATTTCATTGTTTTGACTTCTGAAGATTCAATGCCTGAATCATCGCTGAAGGGATTGTTGTGTTACGAGTCAATTCTGTCAGAACAATCAAACGAGATAGACTGGCCTGAGTTTGATGAGACCACTGCGAGNGGGATGTGTTATACATCAGGGACAACCGGCGATCCNAAAGGCGTGCTTTATAATCATCGTGCCACTGTGCTTCATGCCTATGCTGCCGGACTGCCCGATGTGTTTGGAATATCTGCAAAAGACATCGTTTTACCGATTGTTCCAATGTTCCATGTCAATTCTTGGGGATCCATTTATGTCGGCCCAATGGTTGGNAGTAAGATCGTTCTCCCGGGACCAAAAATGGGTGACGGNGAGACACTGCAACAACTCATTGAAGCAGAGAATGTGACAATTTCAATGGGTGTGCCCACGGTTTGGTTGAACTTATTGCAGTATTTGGAAGAGTCTGGGAAAACGGTACCGACATTAAAAAGAGTGGTGGTTGGCGGGGCTGCATGCCCAGCNTCAATCATGACAGACATGCAAGANAAACANGGNGTCTATGTTCATATTGCATGGGGCATGACCGAGATGAGTCCATTGGGAACATACAACACATTCAAAGACGGAATGGATGATCTTGAAGGCGATGAATTGCTCGAAATGAAACTAAAAGCCGGACGAGGTGTTTACGGGGCTGANATGAAAATCACAGACGATGACAACAATGAACTTCCGTGGGATGGCGTTGCATTTGGCAGTTTAAAAGTNAGGGGCGCATGGATCCTCAGTGATTATTTCAAAGCAGAACCCGGTACAACATTGGAAGAAGATGGCTGGTTTGAAACCGGAGATGTAGCAACCATTGATCCAAATGGATTCATGGCGATCACAGATCGAACGAAAGACGTTATTAAATCCGGCGGCGAATGGATCAGCTCCATTGATCTTGAAAACACAGCTACGGATCATCCCAAAGTNGCTGAATCAGCAGTGATCGGCGTCTATCACCCTCAATGGTCAGAAAGACCATTGCTTTTGGTGCAAGTGAGAGAAGGCGAGACCGTTGCAAAAGAAGAAATCCTTGCATGGTTTGAAGGAAAAGTCGCCAAATGGTGGATTCCAGACGATGTTGTCTTTGTGGATTCATTGCCACATACGGCGACTGGAAAGATTCAAAAGTTTGAACTGCGTCAAGAATTTAAAGACTATCAATTGCCCAATGTCGAGAAATAATCTGAGCGCTTAANAGCNNGATGTTTTTGACAATTNCATTTTTCTGTTTACTGGGAGTTTTTTATGGAAGCTTTGTAGGCAGTTANATTATTCGTTTTCCTAAATTGATTGATGCCCAATCNAACGTGACAATCTACTCGCCAAGATCAAGGTGTGAAGAATGCGGAGCGACTTTGAAATATTATATGCTGATTCCTCTTCTGAGTTACTTGATCCAAAGAGGGAGATGTTTGTTTTGCAAAAGGTCAATCAGTAAGTTTTATTTTCTCAACGAGCTTTTCCATCTTTCATTAATGGCATCTATTTTGTGGTCCNGTGCATTGCCATCAAATCTGGAATCAATTTTAATATTTTTAGTTATAGCTTCTCTCTATGCTCAGTTCTTAATTGATCTCAGGCATCTAGCACTGTCTCTTTTTTTTAGTGGAAAGATTCTTATTCTGGGATTGATTCTCAACGGGTATTTTGGCCTATTTACTGATACTGCCTCATCGCTGATGGGTGCTTTTGCCGGTTATGCTTCTTTGTACTTGATCAATAAGATCTATTTTCTCATAAGAAAAAGAGAAGGAATTGGCGGGGGTGATTTTATATTGCTCGCATCAATAGGAGCTTTGCTGGGCTATCAGCTATTGAGTATTGTTGTACTGATTGCTTCGCTTTTCAGTATCTTGATGTACTTAATCGGAAGATCTCATTATATTGATAAAGTTCCTTTCGGAAGCGGTTTATCTCTCTCTGCAATCTTAATTATAGCTATAAAAATATTTTCAATTTAGAAGTGAAATATTTCTGCAATATTTCTGTAAATAAATTTTAATAGTATCGTCAATATTTCTTAACAAAAGACCTCTAATCTCACAACCCTACCAATTCATTTTGGTTGAAATTATCTATGTANAACTTATTAAAACAAGGGTCATTAAAGTGAAAAAAATACTTAGGAGCTTATTCTGCTCATCATTAGCAATATTATTAATCTCATGCGGTGGAGGTGATACCTCCATTACATCACCTGGCGAACTTGGCCAAGTTTCTGCACCTTCATCAGGTACTGGAACCATTGGCGGAGGAACAAGCACTGTGGTAAAAAACGGTACATGCCCTGAGGGCACTGAGACTACAGAGGCAATTGTTGCAGGCAATACTTTTTGTGCTATCAGCGGGACTATCGAATCGGATTTAACTCTGACAGATGACGTCTATTACACACTAGTGGGTAGAGTCGATGTCGGGATAGATATTGGTGGTGATGGTAACAAAGCTGGAGGAAAGAGTGCGACACTTACTATTCCTGCTGGCGTCACTATTGCATCAAAGACTGCTTCAGATTTCCTTCAAATTAATCGAGGGTCAAAGATTATGGCAGAAGGCACGGTTTCTAATCCAATAATTTTCACTTCATCACAGAAGCTAGACGGAACTCTTACTAATGAAGAATCTGCAAGAGGCTTATGGGGTGGAATTGTCATCCTTGGCAGAGCACCAATCAATAAGTGCTCGAATGATGTAAGAGGAACCGCAGCATGCGAAAAAGTTGTTGAAGGTTCAACAGACTCACTCATGGGAGGAAATATCAGTGATGATAATTCTGGCTCTTTGAAATTCGTAAGAGTTGAGTATGCAGGCTATGAAATTTTTCCCGGCAATGAATTAAATGGAATCACTTTTGGCGGTGTAGGTAATGGGACTACTGTAGATTATATACAAGTTCATAACAATCTAGATGATTGTGTTGAGTTCTTCGGCGGAACAGTTGATGTTAAACACCTTGTTTGCACTGGTGCNGGAGATGATAACTTGGATATTGACTGGGGATACACNGGAAGACTTCAGTTTGTCTTGGTAAANCAAACAAATGCAGGAGATCATATNGTTGAATCTGACAACACAAATGCAGATGCAACAGTAGGTTATTTAACAACCCCAAGGTCAACTCCAAAAGTTGCGAACTTCACATTCTTATCAAATGGATCTGATGAAGCNATGAAATACAAAGAAGGTGTTTCTGGAATATATATGAATGGCATTGTCAAAAGTACTGGGGCTAAAGGCTGTATTGAGCATACCAAATTGGAGACTCTTCAAGATGCACCAGGATATGACAAGATTGCCCACCATTCAGTATTTATGGACTGTGGAACAGGCAAAACATATGCAGCAGGAGATGATTCTGCAACGGATGCTGAGCTTAAAGCTTCAATTGAACAGAGAGTGACAAACACTACTGTTGGTGGCACTTCAACATTGGTTGGAACTTATTTTCTTGGAGAAAATGAATCCAATATCACATCAGCATTTAATAATGTGCAGGCCGTTTGTGCGGTAGGAAGTCATGCAGCTGGATCAACCACAACACTATGTCCAACATATAGCACAAAGGAATCTGCCTACACAATGGACCCATGGTTTAGGGCTACAAATTACATTGGAGCTTTCTCACCAGGATCCGATGAAGACAATAATTGGGCAGCCGGATGGACTACAGGCTTATTTACAGCAGCTAATTGTCCTGAAGGAACAACGGAGACAGAGGTCTTAAGAGGACAGAAAGTTTGCTCAATGTCGGGAACATTAACCACTGACCTGACCCTTACAAGGGGCAATTACTATCGTCTCGATGGAAAAGTTCAGGTTGGCGAGGACATGGGATCTGATGGAAGTAAGTCAGGTGGAGCATCTGCTACATTAACAATAGAGCCGGGCGTTACAGTTTTCGGAGAGTCTGGCAACGATTATCTCGTAATCATGAGAGGTTCCAAGATCATGGCAAACGGGACATCATCTGCACCAATTATCATGACTGGAAGAGACGATATTCTAGGCGAGGTTGATCAGTACACCAGAGGTCTTTGGGGCGGATTAGTAATCCTTGGTAAGGCCCAGATCAATAAATGCACATATACAAACAGTGTTCGTGCAAATCCTTGTGAAAAAGAAGTCGAAGGATCTGTAGGTGACTTGATGGGAGGAGAGACGAACGATGATAGCAGCGGAAGCTTGAAGTATCTTAGAGTTCAATATGCCGGTTACGAAGTATTCCCTGGCAATGAGTTAAATGGAATCACGTTTGGCGGTGTTGGAAGCGGAACAACTGTAGATTATGTTCAAGTACATAACAACCAAGATGATTGCGTAGAATTCTTCGGTGGTACGGTAGATGTGAAGCACTTGATTTGTACTGGCGCTGGGGATGATAATCTCGATATCGACTGGGGTTATACCGGTCGAATGCAGTATGTAATAGTTCAACAGGCTGATGATACAGGCGATCATATTGTTGAATCTGATAATACCAACTCTGATGCATCCGTTGGTTATCTTACAGAGCCACGATCAAATCCTATAATCTCCAACTTCACATTCATATCCAAAGGGCATGATGATGCGGTTAAGCTCAAAGAGGGTGTCTCAGGGCAGTATAAGAACGGAATTGTCAGAATGACCACCGGTTCCAAAGCATGCGTTGAACATACAAAGGCTGAGACTATTCAAGATGCAGCAACAACAAAGAAATTCTCGTTCAATTCAGTCTTGTTTAGCTGTGCTGGAGGCCTTGCAGTAGCTGGCGATGACTCTGCAACAGCTGCCCAACTTGAAACCATCATCAAGGCAGGAAGCAATAATCTTTATGCGACGGCTTCGGGTGGTGGGTCTTATGTTTCAAGTCTCAGTGGAGTGATCAATGGGACTGCTGAAACGGCCGCCACGGTTACTGCAATACCTGCGGCTGATAATACAGATTCATTCTTTGATGCACCAACATATGTAGGGGCTGTAAGTGGATCTACAGATACATGGTATAAAGGCTGGACAGTAGCCGGAAGTATTGAGATTGACTAAACGCAAGAGCTATAAGACTAGGAGTTAAATAAAATGCAAGTCAGAAAAAACTTAATAACGGTGCTTGGTCTAGGATTGTTTTCAATCTCATCCTTGCTCAACGCACAAGACATGGAAGAAGTGACTGTAACTGGATCCTTCATACCCGATGAAAAGAGAGACACCTCGGAGATCTCAACAGTCCTTGATGCCAGCGAAATGGAAAGGACTGGAGACGATAACATCGCCATTGCACTCACACGTCTCACAGGCCTCAGTTTGGTTAGAGGGAAGTATGTGTATGTGAGAGGATTAGGCGAAAGATACTCTGCAGCCACACTAAATGGTTCAAACTTACCAAGCCCAGAGCCGCTTAAGAGAGTGGTTCCACTAGATCTTTTTCCCACAAACATCATAGGGTCTTCAGTAATTCAAAAAACTTACTCAGCTGATATGCCTGGAGAGTTTGGTGGTGGAATTGTTGAAATTGAGTCAAAAGCAGTTCCAACGGAGCGTATTTTTGATATGTCATACTCCATTGGTTACAGCAATATAAATGAATTTGATGGGATCACTTACGATGGCGGTAGTCATGATCACTTTGGCTATGATAATGGCATCAGAGATATTCCTCAGTCTATTCAATCTGCAATAGCCAGTAATAAAAAGCTAGATCGCTCTAATTTTACACCCACTGATCTTGCAAATTTTGGCAGAGATTTTGAGAATTCTAAACTTTGGGTCATTCAAGAAGGCGATCTGGTTCCTAACCAGTCTCTTAATATGATTTATGGCGATACATTAGAAATGGATAATAATGGTGCTGAGGCAGGATTCATGTTCACGGCTGGAATGAAGAGTTCATCTGAAACACTCGAGGGAATTCGTCAAACAGGAACAATTCAATCTGATGCTGGTGTTGTTTCGATAATAACTCAAGACGACAAGCGATTTATTAGTACAACTGAGGATGTGACAACCTACGGAATGGGAGTCTTTGGTATAAATACTGACTATACAGAATTTAAACTCACGAGTTTGTATATCCACAAAGGAACTAAAGAAGCCAGATCACTATCAGGCTTTGATTCCAGTGACTCTGCAGATGTTAGAGAGGATTTTATAGAGTTTTATGAGAGAGAGTTAATAAACAATCAGATTAACTGGTCAACCATACTACAGAATGACATTGTTATTGAAGCCAGACTAGCCGATGGTTCCGCGGAAAGAGACTCGCCTTATGAAAGAGTTGTGTTTTATGAGGATGGAGATGCTGATGGAGTTTGGGCTTATGATGTAAATACCGGAAGAAATCAAACTCAATTCAGTATCGTGGAAGACGATACATCAAACATTGGTATCGACGTGTCGATTCCGTTTACGCTCGATAACGGCGCAGAGATCGAAGCAAAGATTGGGTTTGATCAATCTGAAAATGAGAGACAAGCTGAGGTAAGAAGTTTTAGATTCCTTGCTGCCGGAGGGCCGCTTCCAACAGGGCTTCTTGATAATAGAGTCGATTATATTTTTGCCGACCAAAATTTCCATCCAAACAGACTATATGTGATTGAGAACACTGGAACATCATCACCAGCTGGCTATATAGGCCAACTTGAAACAGATGCCGCATATATAACTTTCGATGCCATGTTGAGCGACCAGATAAGATTGTCAGCGGGTATCAGAAATGAAAGCGGAGAGCAAATGATCAATACCTATGACCTTTTTTCAGGCGTCGATTCATCCATTGAAAAAGTCATCGATGAAGACTATACGCTTCCAGCATTTACATTCACATACTTGCCAGAGGCATATGAAAATCTTCAGATCAGGCTCGGCCTTTCTCAAACGATTGCTAGACCTTCATTCAGGGAGCTCTCACCAACCCTCTTCATCGATGTCGACACAGACAGGGTTATTGCGGGATCTCTTTATTTAGATAATTCTGAAATAGACAATATTGATCTTAGGCTTGAGTATTATTTTGGTTTAAATCAATTCCTCACTGCCGGTATTTTCTTTAAAGATATTGAAAGACCTATTGAAGAATCTGTAAATGAGTCTGGTGATTTAATCATCACAACTTATCAGAATGTGCCAGCAGCTGAAGTTAAAGGAATTGAATTTGAATATGAGAGAATATTTGAAAACCCACTTCCAAATAGTACTTTCTTTGCTGATAAGGACCTTATGATAAAGATGAACTATACCTATACTGATTCAGAAGTTAAGATTAATCCAGGTGACACATATGTCAATTTTACAGGATCTACTGTGTCTGCAGAATCACTGCTAGCCAATGGAAGAGATACTAGACTTCAAGGTCAGTCTGAAAGTATTGCGAACTTTCAAGTTGGCTTTGATTCTATGGATAGCCAAGGAACACTGATTTTTAACTATGTCAGTGACCGTATTCGATCAAGAGGTTTGGATGTGCTTCCAGATGTCATTGAAGAGCCACCTTTATTGGTTGATTTTGTATACAGTCGATTTATTCCGCTTGATTATGCAGACTTAAAAGTTTCATTGGAGTTAAGGAATATTCTGAATGAAGAGTATGTGGCAAAAATGGCTGATACTGCTATTTACGATATGTACGAAGAAGGAATTTCAGTTTCACTTGGCTTCAAGTTGAGTTTTTAAGAAATAGTCTCATTAAAAAAAGTTCATATATAAAACGTAATAAAGCTGTAATAATATCCTGAGAGACTGACTCACCATTTATTCTTTTGCTATGGATATTATTGATATAAAGCGACTTATGTACATTGTATTGCTTGTTTTGATTGCATATCTATTTACACAACTCTTTCTTACAATTAATCAAAGACCAAAGCTTGAAAAGCTCACGTACAATTTCATCGAATTACCAGTCTTAAGTGCCATTAGTACAAACCAGTCGGAGGCTTCCAATACTGAACCGTTTGATTATCAAATAATTGGTACACGAATAGGCCTGAATGGGAACAATTCTTCTCTGATATTGAAAAGAAACAACACAGAACATGTGGTTCAGATTGGCGAATACCTTGAGGGAAGATATCTTTTAGAGTCGATCACAAAAGACCAAGCCATATTTCTTTATTCGGGAGATAAAATAGTGCTCAATACAGAGATCAATCAATGATTGCCTTATTGAGAATTATTTTATTTTTTTGTTTTGCCGGGACTTTGAGTGCGCACGCTCAGGAAAGTTATATGCTGAATTATGACAATGTTGAAGTTAGAGCTGTTACTCAAGACATTGCACGATTTGCTAAGAAAACAATCATTTTAGATCCCAGGGTCAAAGGAAAGGTAACAATATTCTCAGATTCATTGCTCGATCAAGACCAAGTTTGGCAAGTTTATCTAAGAACAATTCAGGTTAATGGGTTTAGCGCAATCAATGAAGGGAATATTGTCAGAATCATTCCAGAAAATGAGGCTACTAGAGATTCTAATGATCAGGCTCAAAATGCTGATTATGTTACTAAGATTTTTCTCCTTGAGAACAGAACTGCTGGGGAACTGCTCCCGATGTTGAAGCCGATTACAGGCAGACAAGCGCATCTTTCAAGCATCACATCCATTAATTCTATTATTCTGGTAGATCGCAAAAGCAATGTTGATAGGGTTCAGATACTGTTGCAAGAACTCGACCGAGACGATACAGCTAAGATCTCTATCATTAAGCTGAATAATTTGTCCTCTGTAGAAGCCGTTAGAATACTCGACAAGCTCAAATTGCAGAGCAACCCAACAATCAATAACTTTATAGCTATTCCATTTACACAATCCAATTCAGTAATACTTTCTGCCAATAAGATTGTGAGCAGAAATGTCGAATCAACACTGAGAATTTTAGATGAAGATGTTCAGAATGATGGAACAGTGGCAGTTATTTACCTGAAATATGCCAAAGCCGAGGAAGTCGCTTCGATTATAAATACTGTTTCTTCCAGCTTTGTTGCAGAGTCAGATACACAAAAACCGGTTGTAACCTATCATGGCAAGACGAATTCTTTAATCGTGTCTTCTGAAGACTCAAATTTAGATCTCATAAGAAATCTTGTGGCTAAAATAGACATCAGAAGAGCCCAAGTTTTGGTTGAAGCCATTATCGTAGAATTATCCGAGAATGCAGCGAAGAGCCTCGGTATCGAAACCATTTTCAGTGGCTCCGATGATGGCACTAAGATCCCAATTGGCATCACCCGTTTTCCAGATGGAAATTCTCCTGACTTGTTAGCTATTACTGGCAATTCTCTGGAGGGAGGGGACGATGCGACCTTGGGTGCCATCGCCACCAATTCACTTTTGAATACTCAAGGCCTTGTCGCTGGATTTGGCAGTCTTGATTCAGACGGAGATAGTTTCGTTGGTATTATTAATGCAATTGCTGAAGATCAGAATTCCAATATACTTTCCACTCCATCAATCATTGCAATGGATAACGAGCCAGCCAGCCTTGTGATTGGGCAAGAGATACCCATTACCACTGGAGAAAGTTTGGGCGCCAATAATGCAAACCCCTTCAGAACAACCGCTCGTCAAGAAGTTGGTGTGAAATTATCAATCACACCACAAATCAATGAGGGTAATTCAGTCATTCTGGAGATCAAACAAGAAGTTTCCGGTGTTGCTGGAGCATTGACTGGTGGTTCTGACGTTATTACAAACAAGAGAACGATAGAGACAACAGTGCTCGTCGATAATAATCAAATTATTGTGTTAGGCGGATTGATTGATGATGACATTCAGGAAACAATAAGTCGAGTTCCTGTTTTAGGTGATATTCCAATTCTAGGGCGTTTGTTTAGGAGCTCTTCGAAATCTGTGATTAGAAGGAATCTAACTGTATTTTTAAGACCCAAGATACTTGCTGATTCAAAGAGTGTTAACCAAATCTCCTTAGAAAAATATAACTTTATTAAAGCAGAAGGCCTGTTAAACGAGTCAAGAGAAGAGATCATTGACCTTAGTTCAGATCAAGATTGATTATTCGAGGAAAACCTAAATGAGCGATGTCGATCTCAGTAAATTGAATCAATGTTTGCTTCCGTATGATTTTGTCAGATCAAAGCAGTTAGCAGCGTTTCAGAATGGCGACGAATGCGCGGTGATCACTCCCAACGGAATCAACTTAGATATCTATCATGAGCTTTCTCGCTTTCTAGAGAAGGCCTTTGTGATAAAGCAATGCTCGCATGATGAGTTTGACGATCTGATAACAAAAGTTTTTTCTAGTGATCATGCTTCAGGAGTTCTTTCAGAAGAACTCAGTGATGAATTTGACCTCGCGAGTTTTGCAAATACAATCGCACCGACTGAAGACTTACTGAGCGGCTCAGATGATGCTCCAATTATAAAACTGATTAATGGGATTATTAGTCAAGCCATAAAGGAACGTGCATCTGATATTCATTTTGAGACATACCAGGATAAGTTTGTTGTTCGATTTAGGATTGATGGAATTCTCAGAAAGATCCTCACGCAAGATTCTAGAATAGCTCCAATTATAATTTCTAGAATCAAAATCATCTCTAGACTCGATATTTCAGAAAGGCGCTTGCCTCAAGATGGAAGAGTTTCTCTTTCTTTAGGCAAGAAAGATGTAGATGTAAGGGTATCCACTTTGCCTTCTTCCTATGGAGAAAGAGTTGTCTTAAGGCTACTGGATAAAGAATCTTCACAGATTAATATTGATCATTTAGGTCTTAACCAAGTTGTTTTGAAGAATTTAAAAAAGTCATTGAATACATCCGAAGGGATGATTCTTGTAACCGGGCCAACCGGATCTGGCAAGACAACTACCTTGTATGCTGGTTTGAGATACATTAATGATAATTCATTGAATATACTCACCGTAGAGGATCCCATTGAATATACATTAGAAGGCATTGGTCAGACTCAAGTGAATAATAAAACCGGCTATGACTTTGCAAGGGGTCTAAGGTCAATTTTAAGGCAAGATCCAGATGTGGTTATGCTCGGAGAGATTAGAGACGAAGAAACAGCAAGAATAGCGATTCAATCGAGTTTAACAGGCCATTTGGTCATGTCGACTGTTCATACAAACAGCGCTGTAGGTGCTATCACGAGATTAAGGGACATGGGAATAGAGTCATTTTTGCTTGCTTCCAGTTTAAAAACAATTATCTCCCAAAGATTAGTAAGGAGACTATGCAATGAATGCAAATCCGAAACTAAAGTTTCACAAAGGGCAATTGAGCTTTTGGGATTAAAAAAAGGTCAAACTGTATTCTCAGCAAAGGGTTGCAATCACTGCGATGGGACTGGATACAAAGGAAGAATTGCCATTGCTGAATCNATACAAATCAGCACAGATCTAAAAGATATGATTCACGATGAAGCTTCAGAGCAAGACATTCATAAAATAGCATTTAAGGATATACAAACGATTGATCAAATAGGCTCTGAGTTATTGACACAAGGTCTCACTTCTCCTGAAGAATTGATAAGAATAAACAACCAACAAGAAGATGCCAGCATATAGTTATAAAGCCTTCGACGGTTTAGGCAATGAGCAAAGTGGCCGAATAAGTGCTGATTCTGAAAGAGCAGCTAGGAAACAGTTGAAGAATCTTGATTTAATGCCTCTAGAAATCTCAGAAACTATGAGAAAGGTTAAGGGCACAGTGCGGGTCAAGACAAAAACCTTGGTTCTTATAACAAGGCAATTGGCCACACTTTTAGACTCCTCAATACCACTTGATGAGAGTTTTAGCATTGTGAGCAATCATTGTTCGGATGAAAAATTTGCTAAAATACTTTATTCCATAAGAGAAGAAGTCATGCAAGGTCGAAGATTAAGCGATGCTTTAAAAAAATACCCTTCTATATTCAATAACACTTATGTTTCCTTGGTTTCGGCAGGCGACAATTCTGGCAAGCTAGACTTGATGTTTTCAAATCTCGCTGACTATCTGGAAGATTCTGAATCAGTTAAGCAGAAGGTTGTTTCTGCATTGGCATATCCATTAATTCTGGTGGCNTTTTCCGTCTTGGTCATTATTGCATTATTGATGTTTGTCATGCCTCAAGTTGTGGATCAATTTTTAAGAGCGGGAGTTGAATTACCGTTGTTAACGAGTATTTTGATGACTTTGTCGAATCAGCTACCGCTTATTTTGGTGATATGTGCTCTAGGATTGGGATTGGTCAATTACCTTTACAAAAAGCTACTCAAAGATGAAGAAAAGCTTAAATCTGCCCATCGGAAGATACTTTATATACCGATTATAGGAGATTTTTTGCTAAAGGCTGAACTTGAACGCTTCTCAAGCACAATGCATCTTCTGCTCAGTTCGGGCATAAATCTTGATCAAGCAATGGAAGAATCTTCATTGGTAATGAATAATCTTCATCTAAGATCTATTGTTATTCAATCCAATAGGGATCTGAAAGAAGGAAAGGATTTCATTGGAGTTTTAGAAGATTCCTCAATCTTCCCAGATATGTTTTTGCAACTCATCTCAAGTGGTTTTATGGCAGGTAATTTATCAGTGATGTTTGAAAAGGTGGCAATATTTATGAAATCTGAAATCGAGACTAAAAGAAGCATAGTCCTCTCTCTCTTAGAGCCACTGGTTATCATCATCATGGGAGCATTTATTTTGTTGGTTGTATTGGCTATTTTGATCCCTATAATGCAAATGAACACAATATCGATAGGCTAGAAGTGAAACAACGACATAAAGGTTTTACGCTCATTGAATTAATGGCTGTTATAGTCATTTTGGGTATCTTGACTACCATTGTTGCAGTTAATGTTGCCCCATTTCTTCAGCGTGCAGAATATGAGAAGGCTAGAACAGACATTGCTCAAATAGAAAAAGCACTTGAAACTTATCGTTTTCAGCATTACTCCTACCCAACAACAGACCAAGGGATAGACGCATTAATAGAAGCACCAGAAGGAATAAAAAATAAAAATCTCTATCCAAGAGATGGCTATATTTCATCAATCCCAATTGATCCATGGGGAAANGACTATTTGTACCTTTTTCCAGGCCAGTTTTCTAAGTTTGATGTATATAGTTTAGGTGCCGATGGACGGCCTGGAGGGGATGGAGAGGATGCTGATATTGGAAATTGGGACGAAAAATAAAGGATTTACCCTAATTGAATTGATCGTTGTGATACTAATCATGGGTATCGCATCGTCTTATCTGATGCTCAATAGCAATATTTTTCTATCCATCGATCAGAGTGACAGATCATTTGAGGAAGATCTGAGCTTTATATCTGAAGAAAGTATGCTGATGGGGAATTCTATTCTTTGGCATGCATCGCTTGATGAAAATGTGTTTTATATGATTAAAAATGATACAAAATATGAGCGACAAGACCTTGGTCAGAGAACTTCATTTCGTGAACGCTATTCAGATGATGTGACAGTTATCATTCAAACTGGAGATGGCCTTGAATTTCAACTTAATGATGAGGTTACCTCATCTCCCATTCTTGCATTTTATCCCTCAGGCGAAAACTCTGGTGCTCAAATTGAGATTAGGAACAGTGAGTTTCTCACAAAAATTGATATCAAACAAAACGGAGAAATTTCTTCAGTTCATGAATAAGTACGAAAATGGATTCAGCCTATTGGAAGTTGCAGCAGCACTCTTGATACTTAGCACCACGGTGATCATTCTTTTTCAGTTCATTCTTGATACTCAAGTATCAACCACCTCTTTTCAGGATAAGGTAATCGCGAGAGAGATAGCAAACAATCGGATTGCATTGATGGACACTATTGAACCGCCTTTATTAATGGGTTCTCGAACTGGGAATATCAGGATGTATGGCAAAGAGTGGATATGGGAGGAGAAAACAACAAGCATGTCAAGAGACACCACACATTTTGTTTTGACGGTAAAGCTCATTGAGAACAACGAAACGGTTTTTGTGAGAGAGGGTTATATTGGAAAGAAGTAATGAAAACTTCAAAGATGGNTTCACTCTAATCGAAGTACTGATAGCNATTGTGATCATGACTGTGATTGCAGTTATTTCTACAAATATNCTACAGTCATCTCTTTCGTCTAGAGAATTTACAAATGAATCAATAGAGAAGACCAAGCAGATCANCCTTGCATCCAATCTNGTTAGGAGAGATTTTCGCCAATCTATCAATGTACCAATGAGAAACTTATATGGTGAACCGATGAAGGCGACCTTCCTGTCCCCAGAACAGTCTAAGCGGATGATATTTACTATCTTGATAAGAAGAAACTCTGATGAAACATCCGGAGTTCGTAGGGTCGAGTATATTTTTGATGGTGGCTCTTTTCTAAGGAGGCAATATTATGCAGGCAATCCATACTCAAGTAATGATTACTCAGAGTCTGTACTATTCGAAAATATCGAAGATGTAAAACTTTCATTTTCAGATGGAAGCAAATGGTTTAATTCATGGCCACTAGATGAGATTACTCAAAGGACTACTCCTAAGTTGGTCCAGATAGAATTAATTCAAAACAATAAATCCATTGAATGGATTATTTCACCCAAAAATGATCATGTATACCAACAATAAAGGCATCGTTCTTATCTCTGTTCTGTTCATCGTGTTGATCTTGTCTGCAATCGGCGCATCAATGAGCAAAACTTATTTGATATCAATAAAAAGAGAGTCCTATGTTGGTTTCCAAAGTAATGCAATTCAATACATCGATAATGTTGAAACACTGGCAAAAGAAGAACTAAAAAAGCAATTCAGACCTGTCAGAAGTTACACATCAAAATCAATGCCAATATTTGCAAATCTAATTAGGCTTGAATCAGATTCAGGATACATCGTTGCCGATATCGCAGACGCATCAACTTGTTATAACATCAATAGCGTCGTAGATTTCACAAATCAGGAATACATGCCAAACGACAGAAGCATCAAAGGGCTGAAGAAATTATTAGAACTGCTGAAATACGATGAAAGTGAAATCAATGAGCTGATCGATCAAATGATAGACTGGATTGATAAAGATTCTCAACCAAGAAATTATGGGCTAGAGGATTACTACTATACGGGTCCAATGAGTGAGATTAAACAATATCCCTCTGAACGTTTATTCTACGATCTTTCAGAGTTGAGAAGCCTACCAGCATCAAGATTTTTAAACTGGTTGGATGTCCAAAAACATTTATGTGCTTTTCCTGTTTCTGAGGATACAAGAGTGAATTTTAATATGTTGGAAACCAAGCATGATGTTTTATTGGCTGCACTAATCCCAGGATTATCAGTAAGTGATGCGGGTGCAATGATTGAGCAAATACCATTAGATGGCTTTACTACTGCACAACAACTCTATTCTACTTTTCCAAATATTAGCTTTAATGAGTCTCATCTACCCATTGGCCTCAGTAGTAATTTAATTGGTTTATCTTCATCCATTGCTAATCAAGAATACGAAATCAGGTCAAATTCAGTCATTGAGCTGAAAAATAATCAAGCGATTGTAATATCAAGATTTTATAATTAGAAATGACGCGATGAAGAATTACTTTATACATATTGATAACGATTGCAAACAAGCAGAAATCTATTCATATCATGATTTAGATTCGAACCATCATGCCAGCGTTGGCATGGCAGAGATTCAGTCATATATCGATCCAAATTCAAAGGTGATTGCATTTCTCCCATCAAATATGATTCGCTGTGTTTTTTCAAAAAAAGAAATCAGTGAGTCAGAAGATCAATTTCAAGCTAGGTTCTTTAGCGAACATGAAGATGACCTGATTAAGGATGTCTCAAAAAATCGTTTGATGTTTTCAAATGAGAAAAACCTTGCACTCCTTGTCGATAAAACAATCATTGATCCATTGAATGAGCTTTTCAATGAATTCGGCTGTGATGTTTATATTTATCCTGAGCATTTTTTACATCAAAGACTTGATGAAGACACTTGTTTGCTCATAAAGGGTAGATATTCATTCTCATTTTCCGATGGACTGGGATTTTGTGCATTCAGGGAAAATTTTCATGATTATATCGATTTAGTTAAAAAAGAGAGGGAGAGTTTTCAACCCACTTTTATGGTTTTAGAAAAAACAGATGAGGTTGAATTCAAACAGTCTGATTCTAAAATAATCGCTATCGAATCATTGCATCAGGATTTTTTAAGTCACTGTGAAAAGAATGATCTGCCTTCTATGTTTAAGTCAAAAATTACCCTTAAAGGAACATTGAGAAAGATGAACCTTGAACGCAGAGACCTAATTCTTTCATTGGCTATAATTTCATGTTTATTGTTAGCTCCTATACTCAATATCGCATTGATGCAAAATTATAAAAAGTCTTACGAAGAAAATACTCTTTCAATATTCAAAGAGTTGAATCCAAATTTCAGGCGCATCGTAAATTCTAAGGCGCAAATGGATCAGCTGCTTCTTGCAATCGACAGCAATGAAGCAAAGCCTTTGGATCTCAATATATTGGGCTACTTAAGAGCAATACCCATTGATGAAATTGCTTCATCGAACATTGATTTTAGAAATTCTAAAGTCATATTGGAGTTTGATCGAATATCCAGCATGAAGTATTCCATCATTGATACTTTGATTGAGCAATCAAATACAAGGGTCATAGAGAATAATATAGAGAACACAGGCGGGACCTTCTCCGGTTCATTGGTTCTGGAGATTGAAAGTGATTGATCTAGGAAAAATATGGCTTGAGAGGAGTCAGCGTGAACAGAATCTAATTATGCTCACGATGATTTCTATTTGCTTGATGCTCTTGATCACTCTTTCATCTTCTATTTTCTCGAAGACAAATCAATCAAGAAACCAACTAAAGAAAGCAAAACAGGACTTCGAGTATGTCAAAAATGGAGCCGATCGTTTAATTGGCTTTACCTTGGCATCCAACTTAAAGGGTCAGCCGAACGAAGTAAGAAGAATAATAAATGAAATTGCCTCTGAAAATGACTTGGGTGAAATCGAGGTGAGCTTTGATTCCGATAAGATGTTCTCAACCTTTACAGTCGATGACATTGATCAGATCATTGTCTTCATCAATCAGGTCAATCGAAAGATTGGTTTTAATATTCGTTCATTGGATTATGAAAACTCAAACAAAGCGGCATCAGTAACTGTTGAATTTGAAATGGTGAATTGATGAAAAAAGAAGAAATAATAAAGCTCCTTGAAAGCAACAAGCCGCCGTGCGTTGAGACTCTACGAGGAAGCCTTATCGAATTTAACGAAGAAGACAAGATCATGGTAATGGAGTTCGATGCAATACCGGAGTTTTGTCATTCAGAAGCGCAAATCGTTCAAGGAGGATTCATCACCGGGATGTTGGATTCAACAATGGCGCATTTGGTTATCGCATTGGTAAAATTTCAAAGCAATCCAGTCTCATTGGACATCAATGTGAGTTTCGTCGCCCCAGCTCACCCCGGACTCATGACCGCTAAATCAAAGATCGTCAGGATGGGAAAAAGCATCGTTTTTGCTTATGCCACAATGAAACAAAATGATGAAATGATCGCCTCTGCAACATCCACAATCAAGCTGTTGCCAACTTCAAAAAGACCTTTGTAGAACTCCCTTAAAGATCATTCTTGATTGACGATCTCAGCATTGACTTTCT
>NZHF01000014.1:0-6013 GCA_002691305.1 Gammaproteobacteria bacterium
CAGCATTAGTTACTGTATAATGTTGTCCATCATCTAGGATATTGATTGGTCTATCATAAGCAATATCTTTTCCTCTTGGATAGACGTGTGTTGTAGCACCATTATCCAATCCACATGTCATTGCAAGTCCAGTAAATATAACTTGCTTATCGCTTCCAATTCCATGAGAAGTGGAAGTCATTACAGTCATTATACCAGATACATTGTCATATTGTGCATCATATATGCTAACAGCAGGAGCATAATCACAAGTGAATGCTATTCCAGAAAGAATAACCATTTCAGTCTCTGACAACCCGTGAGGATTGATTGTGGTTATTGTAGTAATACCATTAGTTCTTGTATAATCTACATGCTGAATCTCACTTGGTGCATTGAATACTTGAGGATTAGTAACAGCGATTCCTGTAACATGTCCATCAGATACTGATGCAGTACCAATATCAACAACTTTACTTGTAATGTTAGGTGTTGTTCTAACTCCTACATTAACAACTGTCTGAACTCCAGATCTATATCCAGATCCACTATTACCAACACTAACTGAACCAATTGTTCCTGCAATAGAAACATTAGGGGATCCACCAGCATCAACTAATGGTTGATATCCTAAACCTTCTTCAGATCCAACAGAAACAATTACACCACCTCTTGGGAAAGAAGAAATACCAACATCATTAGTAATTGTTCTTGCAGTACCAACAAAAGTAACAGATGTAATACCAGCACTCTGCTCTAAGAAGTAATCACCAACTAATCCTGGTTCTTGGAAGATGTCGTTAATTAAAACAACTGCATTATCTTGTTCAACACCAGTAAAGTTACCACCTTCTGTTTTTAATGTAAATGTGCTGTTAATCGCATCAAATTCAGAAGAAATGTCATCGAAGATATAGTTATTGCTATAAGCTTCTGTTGATGTATCAGGAATACCTGAACGCATAAAGGATCTTCCTTGGAAACTTGATCCAGTCTCGATACCTACCCAATCTCTCTCATCAGGTTCATTTGTTGTAGAACTGAATGGTACATTACCATAAGGTGCTTCTACAAAGTTAAGAACGTTATCAACAATATTATAATTACCTTGAACTTTAGTAACTAATGCACTAGTTGCAGCATATCCAACTTTAGTACCTAACCAAGGTCTACGTACTCTTATTCCATTAGCGGTTCCAATACCAACTCCTTCAACCTTCATTATCTCATCACCAATCTTAATCAAATCTCCACCAAATATAGAAGTAATACTTCCAACTTGTACTAAGTTGTCTGTAGTGAATAATTGTTGATCTAGATGAGTTGTTAGTGCTGTAGATACAACTGGAGACTGAATAATATTATCAAGAGCAACAATAACCTTTGTATTCTGTCTATCAGCAACAAATCTCATTGTTGTACCAATACCAACACTAGAAATGTCTAGGATTTCAGGTGTTCCTAATAATGCATCTTCTGCAGATCCTGCAAGTTTAATCTTCTCCTCATCAACTTTAACAGCATAAACTGTACGAGGAAGTTTGTCAGTCTGACCAATACCTGAAATAGTTGTAGTAACAATACCAATATTAGTGCTACTTCCTAATCCAATTGGTTCATATCTAAGTTTTTCACCTGTAACAAAGTAATGATTAGGTAACTTAATTGTATTATCTAATATATCAATAATTGCACTATCACTTCCATCAAATTCTCTATCAAAAATAGGATAGTTGTTATGTGTTAAATTAAATGCTCTCTTAATATCACTATGAGTACCTTCATAAGTACCAGATTCAGATTGTATTAGTGCATTATCAAATAGAATTTGATCTTGTAAATCATCCTGAACCTTAAGTGCATTCATCATATAAGTTACTGAAGATGCTTTATTAACTGGTGGAGTAAATCTCACTTCTACATAAGAAGTTCCACCTGGATTCTTAACAAGTTCATAACCAAATGTACCTAATCCAGAATGATTAGGAGATTCATTATAAGTTAAAACTCCCCATTCTGCTTCATATACTTCACCAGTTTGCATTCCTTCATTATAATCATCAATAATCATATGTTCACTGAAGTATCTTTCAGCAGTTCCGTTATTTGTATTACCAGTAGTACCAGTTTCTACATTTATCATCAAATATGCACCATCATAACCATCAGTATTAGCATCTATTTGAGTTTCATATCTACAAATTAGATGAGATACTGGTGTTGCGTTAGCAGGTATACCAATATTATTACTCTCTAATCGAGCATGTTTCATATTGACTGTATTACCTACACCAATAGCTGCTTGATTCTGACCAGAATAAAGTTCTTTAATAATTACATTAAGTACTGTAAGTACTCTAAAGAACTGCTGTCCTGTTCCTGAAGTTGTAAGATCTATTGATATATTTTCTTTTGCATTTTCTTCAGTTGTTGCTAATTGAATAATATCCGCACTTACATTGATAACATAATAAGTTGTACCGTCAGTAAGACCACCAATCGGTAATGCACCTTCTGTATACTTTAATCCAGATCCAGTTGATAACTTATGATTTACCATAGTAATGGTATCATCAGTATCATTAACTTCAGAAGGTTCTACTGTAAATAATCTATTAGTAGCAGGATATGGAATAAAGTCGATCTTTAATTGAGCACCATCTTTATACGCCCAGTATGTTCCCATACCAGCACTAGCAACTTCCCCAACATCAGTGGTTATTTGAGGATAGTCAATTATATCAATAGTAGAAGTACCATTAACATTCTGTTGAGATGGAGTGGTAATCCAGTTAATTTCATCCATCTCATATTCATTACTAGATCCCGTAATCTCAACAAGAAGTTTTCCAGCATTTTGATTATCTTGATACCATGAAGCAATAGTAGTAGTTCCACCAGAAATATCAAAACTACCAGTACGAATTGCAGTTTTACCAAACTCAGTTGTACCAATTCCTGCTAAATTATCATCAATATTGTAAGATAAGCATGTAATATCAAAATCATTTACAGTGCTTCTTGTTGGATAGAATAATAACTGTCCATCAGTTCCTTGTACTGTGAAATCAAATGTTCCAAGATCATATTCAGTTTCTACTCTTGCATATTGACTGATATAAGCATTATAGTTGTCATTGATAATATCAACAATCATAATCTGTCTTTCACCAAGATATCTCTTATCTCTAACGTAAGTAATGTACTTCTGAGCTCTTACATCTGCTAATGTAAAGTTACTTACTACACTGAATGGAGTAGGTCTAGGATTACTATTAAATGTTGGACTTATATCATCAATAGAAAGAACCCTGTTACCAATAGACTCAAAATAGTCAGTAAGTGTCTTACTTGTAAATCTTATTTCATTGGATAGAGTATTATTACCAATCTGTAGTGCATTTTCACTAACTAAATCAAAGTCAGAAACACAATTAAGATTACCATGACCAACACACTCAGATACAACATCAGAGAATGTTAAAGAAGTAGTAACACCAACTACCATAGATGCAGGTACATGGTTTTCAACACCTGTACCACCACCTTTGATATAATAACCAGAACCACCTTCAGGAAGTGAAGAATCGGAAACTAAATCATAATCAGAGTATTTCTTAAATCCTAGAGTATGGTTTAAGGTAGATACAACATCTTGCCAAGTATCATATGCAATTCTAGACTTAAGTGCATATGAGAAGTTTTGATAATAGAGACTATCTTGTATTCTTTGCTGATTATCATCTAAGAAACCAGAATTTGTTTCCCATCCACTAGATACCTTCGATGATACATCTAATGTCATATTAGAATCAAAGGTTTTTATAGAAGAAGTTATTCCACTAGATGCAGAAGATGATCCAATAATTTGCTCATTAACTATAAAGTTATCATTAGAGATAACTTTTAATTCACCAGTAACTGGATTCCAAGATTGCACAACACCAGTTGCACTATTAGATACTATAGTTTCTTTTGTAGCAAAAATATTATTTTTTAAAGAAATATCAAATATTGGGAAATCTCTTTCAGGTATTACTCTACCAACAGAATTAACTACATCATATTCACCAGGTTGTTCACCAGATGGTAAATATCCATCAAGATTGTAGAATATAGAACCAATACCACCAAGATTAGGAGTTGTCTTACTAACAACAAACATCTTATANTCATATTCTGATGAATTGAATCCAAATCCAGTAGAACCAACTCCAACACTAACGTTTTCAACTAAGAACTTATCACCAACACTTAATGGGAATTCTTGACTAAATCCAGTGTTAAATCCAATTACTACTTCTTTAGTTGCTGTAGTAAATCCTATTGTAGCAATACCAATTCCATTAGTATTATTAACTGGTAAAATTGTAGGAATAATAGAATTTAAATTCTCCTTATTCTTGATTATTGATACTTGATCATCACCTAACTTATACTTTATCTCAATACCATCAACTCTCTTCTTAGTTCTTCCATCAAAGACAAGTAAAGTCGGTGCTTTAATGTATCCACGACCTGCAGATGAAATACCAACAGAATCTAATCTAGAAAGAGCATCTAAGGTTAATACTTGAGGTAAATTTGTAGTTGGTCTTAATGTTGGGTCTGAAGGGAAATCAAATCCAATATCATTGATTTTAGTATTTTTGATACATCCAACTGAAGTACTAAAAGGTTTAACAATTGCATCTTTACCAGTAANTGAAGCAACAGAAGTAATACCTGGTAATGAGTAGTAATTTGCNCCACCATTTACAATACTAATANTNCAAATAGAACCANTAGCACTTCTTGATGATGTTTTATAACTTAATGCTGGATTTNCATTCTTATATGAAGNAGATTCAGGTAATTGAGCAACAGTAAAGTCNAATTTATTAGTATCACCAATAGCAACTATTCTANTTCCACTAAATTCACTTTCAGTAACTGCTATNTTATTATTATCAAATACTTCAGTATCAAAAGCAACTTGTTCTTTAACTGGAGGAAGATCAGTTTCATATAACGGAGATAAGTTATAGAAAAGTGAATCAGGAGCATGTCTGTCTATTGTTATNNTAACAGTAGCAGTAGAATTTATACCAGCAAGACCATTTCTAACAATATCACTAACTCTATTGTTCCAAGGTTCTGTAAAGTTAGTATCAGTATAGAAATCAAGTTCAAATGCTGAGTATGGTTGTGAATCTCTTATAAATGCTAAACTAGCATCACCTACATCAAATACAACTGTAGAGTCTTTAAATACAGAAATTGGTGGGTTTACTGGTCCTAAGTTTCCATCAGAAGCACTAGTAATATTAACAAAATTGGGTTTAAATTGTTCAGTTTCCCAAAGAGTTGCACATAATTTAATAATATTATGATCTTGAACATAGATGTAATATATTCTATTATTTTGCAATCCACCAGAAGGTGAAATAGCAGTATAAACAACCTTTTGACCAGTTACAAGTCCATGATTGTCTATTCTAATTGAATCATTTGCTATATCAACATTAACATCTGTAAATGATAATTCATTGAGAATTAGTTTTCTATTAAAGTCATTATATTTGACAACATATGTTGAAGCAACACCAGGATTTACACTAACTACTACATTATCTCCATTTGTTAATCCATGCTCTTCAGTTAGATTGGCAGTTGCTAAATGTCTAGTTACNGTTGCAGTAATTTGCTCATAATTTGTNTTAANGCTATGTNCTTCTCCAGTACCAGCACCATTGAATANTAGTGTTGTAGAGTCCCTAAATTCGCTTGCAAGACCCACAAAAGNACCAGTGNTTCCCATACCTACNCTGACAGTAGATAANCCAATTAAGTTAGANTTTATCTTTGCAACAAATAGTTTTNNACCNNCNGCTANAGGACNAGTTGGAGTTGTGTATGTAACACCTGNANTNNNAATACCGANNGTAGNNATACCTATNCNNTCATCACCNNNATACAANAGCATCTACATNAGGAGANTAAGTTACNTCATCTCCAGTATTTAAATTATGATNTGGTANATATATTCCTCTTG
>NZHF01000014.1:6018-16354 GCA_002691305.1 Gammaproteobacteria bacterium
ATATGTANTATTGANANTCCTGCNCCAGGATTTGTGANANTGNGNAACATNTNCNANTCCANNNGTNANTCCANATCCNACTTGNTCTGTAGGNTNNAANTAGTATTGAGTNTTTCTTTTACCANTAAANGNNGTNCTAAAACCTGCNNNTATAGTAAATTTCTTTGAATCTTCTACGATAGCACTATCAGCAGCAAGACCTGCACCAGTAGTAATACCAGCATCGCCTCCTACATTTCTTAATACCCTTATTCTAGAAGATCTTTCATCTTTATTAAGAACTTTAATTTTTTCTGGTAGATTATCAAATCCTCCTGGTTCACCAACTTCAAATACATCATTTATGTCTACCCAACTAAAATCACCACTTGCATTGAAGTAAGTAACAATTCCAGTAATTTCTATATTAGAAGCAGCCTCATCTGTACCAACACCAACTAAAGTAAATGATCCTTGCTCAACTGTTATAGGATATACACCTTCAAGACCAGATGATGTGGTAGATATACCAGAAANAGTAACTAAATTACCATTCAAGAAATTATGAGCAGCAGGAGTGACTATTTCATAAGAGTTTGATGNATAAACCTCACAATTGGTAATAATAGAAGAAGCAACACTGATAGTATCAAATGTTTTACCATCTACCATAGAAACTCTAGCAGATGCACCACTTCCTTTTGAATCTGCATTATCAAATATAACTTTATCACCTACACTATATCCTGTACCACCAGTTTCAATTCCTATAGATTCTATTTTACCTGGACCAACTCCTGTTATATCTGCAGTCTGTTTTAGTTCATTTGGTAAAGAAATATACTTATAATCTACACCATCTTCATGTAAATTGTATGGAGTAGTGTTTCTTGCCCAATCAGTTCCAACTAAATTATAATCATCTTGATTTGAATCTTGATCAAAGTTAAAGCTATTTGGAGATGACTTAAATTTATCACCAATTAAATATGGGAATACTGGTTGCTTATATCCNACAAATTGACCTGAACTTGCAATATCTTCATCAATAGTNGCAAAATATGCATATGTACCTTCTGGGAATTCTGGAGTTACGCAGAATCTACCATTATTTTGATCNAGAACAGTTTCATCAGAAACTTTTTGATATTTGTAATCTTCTACAAAGAATCCTTCAGGAAATCCTACAGGTCTATTTGCTAATGATACTGAATCTTTACTACTATACCCAGTTTTCATCTGAGCAATAATACCACCTGCTTTTGTTATGTAACCATAAGGTCCATAAATTGGATTTCCATCATATGCCCAACCAATAATAGGTGAGTGTTGAGAAGAAGTTGTTTCATTACCACCAAGGTCTTTTCCTAAGTCNTAATTGCCATACATNGTTCTACCNACNTGATCAACNGAGAATATTCTTTCTCTTAATTGTCTAGGGGCATATAAGTGAGAATATTGAAGACTAAAGTTAGAATTTATNCCATCTACTAGATATCCATCATCAACAGTAAATTTATTGATATTTCTACTAACTAAGTTGATATTCCATGACTGTAAATTAGTTTTAAANTTAGCACCAGTACCAGANGAGATTGCATTTATATAAGTGNTTCCAGAAGTGTAATTTNCACCACCCTGAATGATCTTAACAGAAGTTATCCCTCCATTAGTGATAATTGGTGTTAAAACTGCTCCAGAACCAGTTCCTATAATATCTAAATCAACAGAACTGTAATCTTTACCTGGACTCTTAATTAAAACATCAACAATAGTTCCATTATCAACAATTGCTTCAATTTGAGCATTAACTCCACTTACTAAGGTTACTAAAGGTTGTTTTTCTAAATTGATAATATCAGACGATCCATATCCTACTCCATTATCAGATAGTCTAACAGAAGTAAGTTCTCCTCTAACTATCGGTTGTAATTGTGCTTCATATGCTGTAGTAGTGAATCCAGAAGTAACTAACTTAAGTTTGATCTCTGGATAGTTAAATGAATGAGCACCAACACCAACACTGATCAAATCTATGAATTGATTAGTAGTATAGTAGTAATTACTGTAAATTTCACCAGAACCAACCTGAGATAACCTAAAACTATCATTATTGACCTTTGTGACGTAATACTCATTTCCGCTTGTTAGACCGTCTACAGGGGTCTCCTGAGAGGTGTATACGATCAATTCACCAGACTCATAACCATGATCGGGAATATTGATAGTATTAAGTGAAGTGCTTATTCCAATGGTTCCTACTACTCTCTTCTTATTCTCATATCCTGAACCAGCATTTACTACATTTACCGATTCTACTACATTNTTATTAGTAAATGACTTGATTACTTGATTACCAGTTCCATATGATGTAAATGTAACTGTATTGATACCTGCAACTGCTTCCCATGACTTATTATGGAGTCTAATCTTATAATCATTGATAACATCAACATAATATGATGTAGAAGTAGATAATCCACCTACACCAGTTTCATTATCACTAATATANATGACTTTTTCACCAGTTANGAATTTATGAACCTCAGTGAAGTTAATAAGAGAGTTTGCTTGCCCTAATATAATTCTTTCACCTTTTTGGGTAGCATTAAACTTAACCTGATGAGGTACAGTCTTCATATTTGGAGTTACTAATGCTCCNAACCCATTACCACCAGAAATAGTGATAATTGGTTTCTCATGGTAATCAAAACCGCTATCTATGACTCTAACTTCTTCTATAGAACCAGATACTGATACATGTCCAGTTGCACCAGTTCCTACATTATCANCAATCTTTAAATCTGGTGGATTTATTACATCATAACCAGATCCAGTTGCAAGAAGGTCAATACCCTTAACTTCTCCATGATATAAAAAGTCTCTTGACTTATAATTGAGAATTTCTACACCATTTATCAAAAGTCCAGTAAATCCAGACTTAGTTTTAGATTCTGTTCCCTCATTATTTGCAGGANATACTTCTCTNAGTATTTTTTGTGTTTCTAAGGTTTTATTATTNTATTCAGTCTTTTGAATCNTGTTATCAGTTACTGTTATTGGATAATCAGTAGATATACTAATAAATNTACCTCTTAAAATGTCAGCTTTTGATGTTGCAAGTTTTATTGTATTAAGATTGACTCTATAAACAAAATATATNCCNTCATCTACTAAAGCAGGACCATCTACAATTCTACTAGTAGGTTGTCCTGCAGAGTTGATAAAATTNTGAGTTATTTTNTTTGGAGAGTAGTATATTGAGTCTCCTGTATANANNGAATGGTCTTGTGTTGATATTTCCCAATCTTCTCCACTAAAAGTACCACTAAAGGTAACAGAATGGTCATATGCATCTAATGGTTGTGTACCNTAAGAAGGTATAGATGATGATGNGACTAATAACTTATNANCACTTACATAAGTGTTNTGAACATCAGTAGAGAATACAGATATTCCTATACCAATTGCATTACTACCACTAGGNACTGCTTTTGATATACTTCTTCTAATATTGTAAACATCAGAAGTACTAAGTGCTCCTTGTCCACTTATAACAAAAGATTTTTCTGAAGAAACAGATGCTATTTCACAATTTTTAGGAAAACTGTCTCTACCGTTGAGTATTGCAGAATCACCTTTTCTGAAAAAATGATTGNNATCTAATACNATCTCCCAAGTTTGGTCAGATGCATCAACTAATGAGAAACTCTTTACATTATAGACAGGACATCCATTATAAAACCAATTATGAGATTTAAATCCAGTAGCACCGATACCTAATGTATTGATCTTAACTTTATCACCAGCACTATATCCATATGCAGAACTATCAAAGTCTATAGAGTTAATAACAGAATTTATTCTTATCTTAATAACTTTGGACTGATCTTGTGAAGAATATCCATATGCATACGTGTTTATGCCAACATCAGTACCATCAAGTATAGTTCCATTTAAATTTGTGCAACCATANAACTGAGTTAATGATTTTGAGCTATAAGATACAATACCAACAGATAGATTTTTATATTGTATTGATAGTTCACCACTTTTTGGGAATCCTACAGTAGAATCAACATCTAAAGTAGTTGTTCCTACACCAACATTACCTATTACTCTAGTTTTAGAGTGAACTGAAAACTTACCGTAGATTGCTCCATCGGTCATTCCACTTCTACTATAACCAGAATCTACTGCAAGTTTATAAAAAGTCTTAGCAACACCAGCAGTTCCTGTAGATACTTTCTCAACATAGGTGATCGGAGCATATGCTTTAGTGATAGTATCACTATAAGTATCTTGGAATAAGGTAGCAGTGCTTAATTCTGAAGGATCTCCAGAAACACTTTCAACTATAAAGTGATCTGCAACCTTATATTGAGCATTTGATGGTGTGAGAAGGTTATCTCTAGGTTTTATAACATCTACATCTTGATTATAAAGTGCTTTAAAGAGTATTTTAAATGACTTATCAGTACCTTTTGATGAATAAAAGTCACTTGCTTGCTTAATAAAGACATTTTGATTAACTTCGGGTGTTAAATCTCTCTCACCAATACCAGGAAGTATCTGTTGCTTTGTCTTAATTAAGAATTGCTTTAAGAATAATGCACTTAAATTCTGTATTTCAGTTCCTTTTGAATGTGCCTGTCTGTCAGAAGTATTAAAAACTAAATTTTCTGCATCTAATTCACTAACATATGAAGTAACTCCAGAAAATCCTCTATGACAATTNTCAAAAGTTGTTATTGTTTTGCTTTCGTATGTTATAATTTCATCGTCAATCTTAAGTAAACCCCATGAATCAGGGAATCCATTGGTTCCTTCAGGTGTTTCTAGTAAATCTATAACAATATTAGTATCAGTAATTGATACATCAACACCTAAACTAGCAGTATATACGCAATTTGTATTATTATCGAGTTGAATATACTTATCAATATTCTGAATCAAGTCAACAGGAGCACCATCAAACTCCTGAGCAACATAATATTGCTTTAAAAAATCATTTATTAAAGGATAATCTTCCTTGACGTAAGAAGGAAGTTGATTTTCAACTATATTACTAAACTGTATTCTTTTATCTGTGGTGGATATCATTTATTTTAGTATGATGGTGATGATGATGAAGAAGAAGTTGCTCCTGTAGAACCTGTGTTTATACTATTATTAGTAGTAGTCCCTGTAGNNNCTGTGGNTGTTCTTGAAGTTCCTGTAGCTGTAGTNGTTANTGTTANAGCACCACCCTCTCTAACCAATGATCCATTATGATAACTAGAGGTTACAATNTAGTTCGATGCTGCTGGATCTAATCCTGATGATATTTCATCAACGATTGGTTCAAATGTGCTATTGCTTATGTCTAATTGTAGATATAAATCCTGNAATCCAATCACGTCATTGGATTTAGGACAAGCAGAGATCTCAAGAATTGCCTGACCATCTTTAAGTTTGCCCGATGTTATGTTGATCGGGTTCAATGTAACTATTCCCTTAGTATAATTTATAAACCCAACGTTACGCCTTATTATGGAAGGTGATGTTGAATTGAGAGATGGTATAGAAAATAGGAATAATGAACCAGTTTCTCTGTTTGAATCTGGAACATCCGACAAATATACGTCAAAATCAAGTCCTGCAACCCTAATTGGAGAAGATTTGATGTTATAACCACTCATACTCTTGATATANAAGGCATTTCCAAACCCAACTGAGTACTCAGCAAAGGAATTTGTNACCAATCTAAGATCTCTTCTNATCTGAACTGTTGTAATATTGGATGTAATAGACTCTTGACTCTGATCGAGGATGTTTAAGAACTTACTATACTTAAATCTTGCTCCATATTTGTTCAAATCTGATGAATCTGCATATTTTGCTGCATTATTTGAGACAATTGTAGAAACTTCTTCTGCATTTCCTACCAAATTACTNTTATAATAGAGTTTTGAATCAACTTCAAGGTAAAGGTACTTCAAATCAAGAATTTCTGGGACAATTCCTGCTACTGAATACTTCTTAAGCTTCAATTTGATCTGCTCTTTGACCAAATTCGGTAAAAAATCACCAAATCTTGGTTTTATACTGATAAAGACCTTACCATACTGAGGTGGAACCAGTTCTTCNCCTCCAAAAACAGAAATTGACTCTGTTTCGGGATAAATTTTTGCTGGAATTAGTGATTCATAGTCACTTGCAGTCAATGCACGGTTCTGAGATGCATAGATTCTAGGTGCAAACTTCTTAATAGAGTCAACTCCTTCGATCTCTTCACCACCAGACCCACTTGACCCTGTTGTTAANAATGAAATACCATTAGTAACATTATGAACACCATCATTCTGTATATACGTTAATCTACCACTAAAGGTGAATTGATTAACACCATTCGCCATTTCGCCATTAGAGACGATATAACTTATGTCAATTTCTTCACCTTCTTGTAATTTTCTTCCAAAAACACCATCTCCAAAGAATATTTCATATCTTTCATCATTTACCTCTTGAATATAGAAGACTTTTGAGTCACTAGTGATGTCAAAGAGGTTATCTTGGTAAGAATATCTGAATTTTTGGTTAGTAGTACCTGCTTTAACCTTAATTAGAGTAGTATCAACCCCTATATTAGGTAAAATAAACCTTTGATTTGGGTTCTGAGATGAAAATGTGTAATTTTGCTTTAAAAGTGTTCCTTCATAGAGTACAATATCGTCAAAATTAGCAATTCCATCAATTACAGGTCGTGTTATTGGGTCGCAGATGGAAAAAACATAAGATTGGTTCCCAAAAGACCCAGATGTTGCTGCTACTGGACCTGGTTGAAGTGTTATAGTTGATGGTCTAGGGGTAATATTTGATGCATTTACGAAAAAACTAACTGATGCCCTTGATGCAGTCCTTGATCTAGGTAAATATCCAATATTTCTTGCTAACGATACCACATTTTCCCGTAAAGTCGCACTATCAATGAATACTTCGTTCGTTACCATGTTGGCATTGTACGAAGTGATGTAAGTATTATATGCCAGAAGGTCTATAATAGTAGATAAGTTAGAACCTTCAAAATCATAATCGGTAAACTTAGAGTTTGCCCTCAAATAATCTTTAAGTGTTGTTTTAACCTGATCAAAATCAAGGTTAGAGAAATTTACTAGTGGCATTTTACCTAGTTGGTTGCAAAACGAATTGTAATTGTTGCTGCGGAACGTCTGCTCCTATGATTTCATATATTATGGTTACATCATATGAGTTTTCTTCAAAATTAGGATCTGCTTGAACATCGATTAACTCGACTCTGGGTTCATAGTTCCTAATTGACTGTTCTATTTCATCAACAATCGTCGATGCAGAAATATTATCAAGATTTTCAAAAAGTGTCTTATATATTCTTGACCCAAAATCAGGATCAAACGGTTTTTCACCAGGAAGAGTAAATACTATATTCCTTACGGATCTTGCAATAGCATTTTCATTTTTAATTCCAATAATATCACCATTCAGTGGATTAGACTGAAAAGTCATACTAATATCCTTAAAACCTTGACTGACTCTTTCTAGAGGCATTATAAAATACTCTTACTATCTTATTATTTAGTCAAGATTTATAAAGTTCATCGTCATAATCCAATCCATCTGCCTCATATAGGTCATTATTTACCTTATGATCAGTTTTTTTAGGTGTTATACCGTCATTTGCTATCTCACGGAGCATTTTTTGATGCTGATCATTACCCAAATTATCCAAAAAGTCGTTCATAAGTATACTAAGAGCTCATTCTATTTATTTGAGGAAAAGGTATGAGTCCTATATTACCTGTAAGAGCATGTGAAGGTACATCTTTAAGTATATCAAACCCAATTGTGATTCTATTCGTGTCAAATTGAGTATTCTTATCAGAAATTACCTTATGTTCTCTATATCCTGGTCCAATATACACATTTCCAACTTCATTTATCACTTCATAATCAGGATTTCTAAAAATTGTCTTTGTATTGTGGGGTCTAATTGAAATATAACCATGAATTGGCCATTGATGTCCGTGCCAATCCAATAAACCGTCTTTTTCGTGGTAATTTAACCAACTTTGCATCCATAAAGGTTGATTAGTACCATTATAATCGTATACAATCGCATTTAATTCGCAGAACAGGTCATAGAATACCTTAGTTGCAGATGTAAATCCAAAAATATTGTACTTTCCATACGACCAAGTATAACTATCACCAAAAATATCATGATGCTGAGTAGTATTAACTGCATTGTCAATAATATTACTCAGTTCATCATGATGTTTAAGTACGACCTCTGATTTATAGATCTTTTGCATCTCTTTCTTTTGCTGTTTTCCAGAAGTAGTTCTCTTCACTACCTAATCCATCCCTATCATGACCATTCTCAACTTGATAGTATACAGTTGATACTTTAAAATCAGGATTCAATGGTTCTTTAGGTGTTAGACTATTATCATAGATACGCATTCTATTGTTTGGATACAATGCGAACTGACCATTATCTAACTCAATAAGGTTATGTGATTTATGTTCACTTGGATTCTCACTAGTAGAGTAATCAATAGCATCTACATCTTGGTGATAGTTATCCAATGTACATATATACGTCCCTGTTTGGTTCCCGTAGTCCCTTGTATAGAGTTCAAAGTGCATTGACCCTATAAACTGTTTTTGGACTGCTACAACGCCATAATCCATACAATTCCAGAACTGTAGGTTATGTAGAGTCATATCGGGATCTGGTATCTCTGGTTCACTTAGAAAAGCAGATATAGGTAACTTGTCATACATTGCCCCATATTCTGGTAGGTAGGTTTCAAAATAAAAAGCACGTCCAGGTATCGATTTACACGACACCCAAACGCCTTTTACAAATTCGCCATGACCACTAGTATGATCTGTTAAGTACTCCTTTCTAACCCATACCTCATAAGAAGGTAGATTACAAATAAGTGCTGCCATTTACTTTCCTTGCCCTCTTCTTCTTTTCGGAGCACTATTACGAGAGGAAGACGCATATTTGGTATGCTTTCCTTTTCCTTGACGAGTTTTTTTCGGTTTTGATTCTACTGTTTCAACACCAGTATTAAAAGTTTTTGCCATTTAACATCCCTCTGAATCGTGTACATTGTCATCGTCCCATTCTGAGACGTTATTATCGAGTTTCGCTCTGACCGAACTATTCGAGNCACGAACCCGATATGAAACCGAGTCACGCTTCGAGAGTTCAGTAAGAATCGCTGCTTGTAGATCCCAAAGATCATTAGTCTCTTTCTTATCTAAGTGGTGTTCTATCCACTCAACGATTGCTTTATCTGTCATTAGATAATACGAGATTTTTCGTGNCCTACCCTAATACGAGGATCGCACCAGATTTCAAAACCAGCATCCATTGCATCTAAGACAGAACGATACGTCTTCGCCGCACATATCTTGAACACTACCAGACTCAAAGACTTGCATCTTAGGAGCGAACCAAGGATACTTNATCTTCTCATCTTCAAAGACTCCCTTCTCAATCATCAACCACCCNAAACCTGCATAGTCTACAGTAAATGGTTTCTTACGCTTACTGATTGACTCAATGGTTTCGTGATTCATAACTCCCCCATTCTTACGGAAGTCATCTTCATCTAACCAGTGTGCGACAGATGTAGTCTTNCCATCCTCTGTGCAATACCATCCTGAGACGATTTTCTTCTTCTTAGTGTCATCTACTGTACCATCTTCAGAGACAGCATCAGCAGGAATTGCCATATCACATAACTGCCAGAACTTGTTAGTATCAAAGACAATATCCGAGTCAATCCATAACTGATANTCNTANTCTAACTTACCATCCCAAGGTATCTGATCTGGTCCACGTAATACATTTGCTCCGAGACACTTACATCTTGCGAAGTTTACCATAGAAGAGTAGTCCTGTGAGATCTGGATAGACATACCGTTCTGAACCATGTCAAAGCATAACTGCACAAAGTTCTTCAGATATATGTAAGATACTCCNCTACCTGGAAGACAAAACACAACGGTCTTCCCTTTCATNCTTTCTTTGATAGCTGCAATATCCCAGTCACCTGCTTTNGTNGNTGGTTTATTTGCTTTAACTGTAAATCCTTTTGCCATAATTCCTAGTAGCTACACNTCAATTATACTAGGTATGTAGCACAATGTCAATAAGAATCTTCTTCCCACATGGGGGTTTTCTGTACAATCNTTCCTGGTCCNCCCACACCACACTTCGGTCCTAACTTNATATATGATAANTCTCTCTCTGTATATTCTGTTTTAAGTAGTCCCACCATCACTTGGAGTAGTTCCCACTTCTCTTCAAANTCNTCTT
>NZHF01000014.1:16359-17284 GCA_002691305.1 Gammaproteobacteria bacterium
ANATTNCAATACAATACCTTATCCTTTGCATAGATGTGATAAGTGGTATTGTCCAAAATTTTATAAGGCGAATTTTTTTATATAGTATNAAATCCACATGGCGTTTTTATATACCACGGAANTTTTTTTATATCTCTATATCTCTCTCTCGATTTGTCACCTCTGTAGGTTAGGGTCTCTATCTTTTTTAATATACGCAACGCCCGACGCAACGATAACAACGTAACCGCATAATACTGCCAAAACACTGTTAATAACTCATCATAACATGCATTGAGGTTTGTGTCAACAACTGTGTAACCACTAAGTAACACAAACCCCTAACATATTATCACTGACTATCTGTTACTTATAGCACTGTATCTGCACCCTCTACAATATCATCGAGGACTGATAAGATTTCATTGCCATTGTTTGCATTTTCCAAGAGGAATTCTGCGAAGTTAACTGATACAAACTGTGTGTTACTGTTTGACATAATAAAGACTGTAATTAGGTTTACTTAAGTATCACTAACCTTTTAAAGACTTGAGTGAATTGGTCTATACATTATAAGGACAATTTGGAGGTTCCCCATTGTTACCAACTGACAGGAATGTTCAAATCTTCGATAACACTTTGCACCTCTTCATTGTCCTGTATATCTAACACTTTATCCCAGTCAATTTGATACGGGTTAAAGTCATCGAGTACGTCTAATTCCAACGTTATTCTATACTTACTCTTCTGCCCGTAAATGTTAGAAACTGTCATGGGATTAGAGGGTGGGGGGTGTTACTTAGTATTCTACATTACCTGAACGATTTTGTCAAGTAGTATAGGATATTTATAGTACATTTGTGTTATAAACTGCCATACGGACTTCCCCTACAAAATATTACCGAGGGATTGACAATTTGCGAGAGTTTGTGATATAATGCTCGCT
>NZHF01000015.1 GCA_002691305.1 Gammaproteobacteria bacterium
GCCTTTTTGATTTCAATACGCTTTCCAATGATCTCAGTAATATCCGATCGATCAGTCAAATCGTCTATGAATGATTGTGGAATTCTTTCTACCATCGCACGAAAATAATAATTACCAGAGAGAGGAGTTTAACCAGTAAGTTTAAGTAGATTTTTAAAAAAAGTAAAAGTTCTATCTAAGAGACTTGCTTTGCAATGATTTCACGAACCATCTGACTTGCCAATTTCATATCGATTTTTGATCCCGCCTCATTTTTAAGTGCCGCCATGATGCTCCCCATTTCCTTCATGCTGACTTCACCCAATTCACCAATGATTTTTTCAATCATTGCGACAACGTCGCCTTCACTCAGTTTTTCTGGAAGATATGCTTTTAAGATTTCGGCTTCCTGACTCTCTTTTTCAAAAAGCTCATCTCTGCCGGCAGCTTTATATTGTTCGGCCGCTTCGATCCTCTGTTGCATCTGTTTTTCAATAATTGAGATGACCTCATCATCGGCTAACTCAATTCGGGTATCGATTTCTTTTTGCTTGATTGCAGCCACCAACATTCTCAATGTGGACAGCTTCAGTCGATCGCCTGCCCTCATGGCATCCTTGACGTGATTTTGAATTTGAGTGAGCAGTGTCAAATTTGATTAATAGAGTCTTTTGGAGCGATTATGCTCTCGATTGACTCTCTTTTTTTCTCTTTTGACAGCCGCTGCCTTCTTGCGCTTCTTTTCTTGAGTTGGTTTCTCGTAGAATTCTCTTTTTCGGTATTCGTTTACAATACCAGCCTTCTCGCAAGACCTTTTAAAGCGTCTTAGCGCGTAATCGAAATATTCGTTATCTTTTACTTTTACTAATGGCAAAACTTATACCTTTCAGTTGAATTAAATAAATATATACTTAAACCCTTAATAGTCGGTGAAATATACAGATTAACCATTCAAAAAGCAAAGGAAATGAGCGCTGATTTAATATTGGGAATAGAGACCAGTTGCGATGAAACTGCAACGGCCTTGTACCACTCTGAAAAAGGACTAATCGCTCATAGAGTATTCAGTCAGGTTGAGCTGCATCGAGACTATGGAGGCGTTGTTCCGGAGCTGGCTNCTCGAGACCACATCAGTAAGTTGCTGCCAATGATTGATCATTTGCTTGAAGAAACGGAACAATCCATCANGGATNTNGATGCTATTGCNTATACCGCAGGTCNAGGTTTATCNGGAGCCTTGCTTGTTGGTTCAGTTACAGCCAATGCATTGGCATTCTCACTCGGCATTCCAAGTATCCCTGTTCACCATATGGAAGCTCATCTGCTTGCGCCTTTANTGGAAAGCGGCCAATCAAAGATGCCGTTTGTCGCTCTATTGGTTTCTGGAGGACATACCCTCTTGGTGCATGTTAAGCAGAGAGGAGAGTATGCACTAATTGGTCAAACTTTAGATGATGCCGCNGGTGAAGCCTTTGACAAAGCATCAAGCCTTTTGGGTTTGGGTTATCCAGGAGGTCCAGCAATTGCAGAAAGAGCCCTCACTGGAAAATCGGATATTTTTGAATTTCCTNGACCNATGATGGATCCAAAAGACAATCTTGACTTTAGTTTCAGCGGTTTGAAGACTTCACTCTTGTATACAGTGAATAAGCTCAAGGATCAGAAAGCTTTAAATGAGGAATGCATTGCANATCTATCAAATGCTTATCAGGAGGCAATCGTTGATTGCTTGGTGGAAAAAAGCAGAAGAGCAGTTACCCAAATGAATGTGGATACCATCATCATAGCTGGTGGTGTGGGTGCAAATAAAAGGCTCAGAGATGAAATGAGAGAAGTGTTTGAAAAAGTGGGTGTTGATGTAAATTATCCCAGCATCGAATTTTGTACAGATAATGCAGCAATGATTGCATTGACNGGATGTTTTAGGTATCAAGATGGAATTATGAATAAAAATTATGAAATCAAAATTAATCCGAGATGGTCAATAGAGAATATATATAACAGGGAGTCACTGGGTGGATAAGATATTCCTTAAGAAATTAGAGGTCGAAACAGTCATTGGTATTTGGGAGTGGGAAAAAAGGCTTCCGCAAAAAGTTGTTTTTGATTTGGAGTTATCAACCGACATCAAGGTTGCAGCAGCCTCGGACTCTATTGATGATGCGTTAGATTACAAGGCCGTCACGAAAAGAATTAAGACGATTGCCGACGAGCATCAATTTGAGTTGATTGAAACATTGGCAGAAACGGTCGCTCAGACAATCTTAGAGGAATTTGACNTAGCTTGGTTGAAGCTAAAAGTATCTAAGCCACTTGCAATCAGGGATTCTGAAAATGTGGGTTTGATTATTGAGAGGACCAAAAAAGGAGCATAATTTGAGTCACTCAACAGCCTATCTCAGNTTAGGAAGCAATGTCTCTCCAGAAAAAAATATCCAATTTGCATTGGATCAGCTAATTGAAATCTTTGGTGAAACGGTTTCTTCCTCTACTTATAAGACAAAGGCGNTAGGATTTAAAGGTTCTGACTTTCTCAACTTAGTGGTGAAGATTGAGACCAGTCTTGATCCTGAGAGGTTGATCGATCGACTGCATGGCATTGAAGAAATGACGGGAAGAATCACTGGAACGAAAGCATTCAATGACAGAACACTGGATATCGATGTTTTAACATATGACGATCATATCAATCTTGATCTGAATATACCTCGAGACGAGATTTTAAAGTACGGCTTTGTATTGGAACCTTTGGCAGAATTGAATCCAGAAGGTTTGCATCCTATTGAAAGGGTTACCTTCATGGAATTATGGAGCAGGCTGAGAGAAAATCTAGACGCGTCTGAAAAGATCTAATTGTTAATCAATTAATGCCTCTTCCACCATCTACGGCAATGATTTGTCCGGTCATGTAATCGGCATCTTCGATTAGGAATTTTATTGTATTGGCAATGTCTTTTGGTGATCCAGATCGTCTCAATGGGATTTGTGCGATGATTTTTTCTTTAATGTTCTCAGGGGGTTCTTTTTCAGGCCATAAGATCATTCCAGGGGCGACCCCATTGACTCTTACATCGGGCGCCAAATCTCTTGCTAACGACCTTGTGAGCATGACTAAACCTGATTTAGCAGGCCCATAGACGGGATGATTGCTTAGTGGCTTAGACGCATGAATATCTACCATATTGATTATGCAGCCTTTGGTTTGTCTTAAATGCTCTGCAGCATGCTTGCATAAAAACATGGGTGCCTTTAGATTTGTTCCCATCAAGCTGTTCCAATCATCATATGTAATGTCATCAATTGGAGTTGGGTAAAACGTCGATGCATTATTGATCAATACATCCAGTCTTCCTGTTTTACTGAGAACATCTGGAATCAGACGGTCAACGGCCTCATCTGAGGTCAAATTGGCACCGAAGACCATGGTCGAATCTGCCCGGATACTATTGAGTTCATCGCGCAATGATTCTGCATCTTGATTTGAGCTGTTGTAATGGATGGCTAGATTCATGCCACTTGCATGCAGTGTTTTAGCAACTTTTGCTCCAATCCGTTTTGCTCCTCCGGTTATGAGAACCCATTTATTATCTTGATCATTCATCNCTCTATTTTAATTGAAAAGTTATATGATGGATAATTAAAAAATTAGCCATAAATAACGCAGAAAATGAATCCAGAGAATGAACAAACATTTTTGCTCAATGATCTTTTAAGAAATAGAATTGATCGAAGCAATGGCTGGATTCCATTTGACCTCTTTTTCAATACGGTCATGTACGAACCTGGATTGGGATATTACTCCTCTGGCTCATACAAAATAGGAGAAGGTGGTGATTACACGACCGCGCCCGAGATCTCAAAATATTTTTCAAAATCCATTGCTAATCAGACCATGCGATTGCTTGATATGCATGATTCACCCTCTGTAATTGAGATTGGAGCTGGAAAAGGTACATTTGCATTTGAATACTTAAAAGCCCTTAGAGAAACCAAAACCGAAATTGAGCACTACTATATTCTTGAAATCAGCGCAGACTTAAGAGACAGACAAATGCAACTGATATCANGTTTACCAGAAGATTTAAGAAACAAGGTCACATGGCTCGAGTCTCTAGATATAGAACCCATCGATGGGATAGTGTTAGCAAATGAGGTGATTGATGCGCTGCCATTCAAGCGTTTCTGTATAGAAAACAAACANGTATATGAATTGGGAATAACATACNCAGACCGTGCATTTAAAGTATCAAAAAAAGAGAGCAGTAAAAAATTAAGGGACCAAGTCGAAGCCATATCTGTTGAGATTGAAAGAAAAATTGAAGATGGCTTCACTTCTGAGATTAGATTGGATTTTCATAAATGGTTCAGATCAATCTCTTCTCTGATTAGAAAAGGTTCCATGATATTTATAGATTATGGGTATGACAGGAATGATTTTTATAGGCCTGAGAGGTCATCAGGAAACATGATTTGTCATTATCAGAACCAAATCATACAGGATCCATTGAAGAACATTGGTCANCAAGATATTTCTGCATCGGTNGATTTTACNCAGCTGGCAAATTCTGCAATANAAGAAGGTTTTTTTATTGATCTTTTTACAACTCAGTCAATGTTTCTGCTTAGCGAGCAATCTTTGAGCATGATAATGGATATTGAAAAGGATGAGGAGCGCATCATGGAGATTCATAAACTGAAACAGCTGGTTATGCCAAATCAAATGGGAGATGTTTTCAAATGCATGGTAATGGGCAAGGGAATATCGCCTGACAATTTTGAAGAATTGAGCCACTTAAACCATACTCTCTAATAACTTATGGATCTTATGCAGGCAATAATACTAGCAATCATTCAGGGAATGACTGAGTTCTTGCCTGTTTCTAGTTCTGCTCATTTAATTCTTCTTCCTAAGATCATCGGATGGAATGATCAGGGATTATTATTCGANATNGCATTGCATTTCGGAACATTGCTTGCGGTCCTTATATATTTTANANATGATCTTGCNCAGATGATTGAGGACCTGCTNAGAAATCGCGGCGACAATATCATGCAGTCAGATGNGATGATCTTGATCNTTGCAACGATCCCNGNTGTNATAGTTGGNGGTCTTTTTAATGATTGGATTGAGAANAATCTTAGATCATCCAATGTGATAGCCACTACAAGCATTATTTTTGGATTAATTTTACTTGCCTCAGATAANTTTGGTTCTAATAAGAACAATATAACACTTCGAATTGGATTACTGATCGGGCTCGCTCAGNTTCTTGCTTTGATACCGGGTGTTTCAAGATCNGGGATTACGATTACCATGGGTCTATTTATGGGTCTTGGAAGAGTAAAATCTGCAAAATTTTCTTTTTTACTGGCGATCCCAGTGATTCTTGGNGCGTCCGTTCTTCAGATCTATGAGTCATATTTGATAGCTTTTTCAAGCATCAATTATGTTCTTTTATTCACNGGTTTAAGCGTTTCTTTTTTATTTGCTTATTTCACGATTCACTGGTTTCTTNCATTTGTGANNAAAGTAGGAATGTTCCCATTTGTCATCTATAGGATAGCTCTGGGTTTATTTATCTTTGTTCTCTTATGAANACATAAAATTTNAGCATCATGAGTTCTGTATCGAATAAAACATACTATTTATGGGGAGAATTTACTCATGCAGAATATTCTCTTCTTAATCAACTGCAACAGAGAGTNAATGACCAATTCAANGGCCCTGANTTTAAAGTGCATCTCACATTNTCTGGNCCTTTTNATGAGCTTAATGAGAGAATNTTAGNCGGNCTTGAAGACCTAGCGGTAACCAATGATTCAATTGACATGAGAACAAATGGATTCGGTGTAGAAGATAATATTTTTCAGTCTTTTTACATACAAATAAAGTTGTCCGATGAGCTCCTTCGACTAAAGAGGAAACTGGATGATTTTTTGAAGATTGATTCTAAAAACTTCAATCCCCACATCAGCCTTTTTTATGGAATGAAAGAGCTTGATTTAAAGAATAAATTAATTAAGAAATTGACCTCTCCACCTAAGACTATTGGATTGGATAGAATTTCTATAGTATCAATTCAAGACGATATTGAATCTTGGGAAGTGCTTTATTCATACCCTCTGATTAGTAAGAAGAGTGGGAATATGAATCTAGGGAGACCGGTGTAAGTCTATTTGAGAATCAAATTGATTTCTTTGATTCTTAGAGCATCCAGCTTTGCCTTGATTGCATCTCCTTTTAGCCCTTGAAATACTGCTTCGTCATACGCAATATTTTTAGAGGCCTCAAAAGCATCAGAGATTAACTGTGTTTTTGCCCTAAGATCAGGGTCATTGGTGCAATTATGAAACTCAATAGTCATCCATAGTTTCTCTGGATTTCTATATGCATCTGTCGCCTCAAGGAATTTGTACACATCAGAAGGTGAAATTTTGTTTTCTGAACTGCCAATAATTTTGGATGTTCGCAAAGCCAGTTTGATAAATGTTTTAAGTGAATTTGGAAACTTAATCCGATTTTGGATGTCATCCATTTCATCAATTAAATCTTTTTCATGCTCATTGTCCATGGCACAAAATAAAGACGCCATCTTCATCTCAATTGATGCCTCACTGTATGCCTCAAAAGGAAAATTAGAAAAAATTCGATCAATGCCCTTCAGATCTGGATATACATGATTCATGGCATCAAATTTTGATAGAGTTTTGAAATAAAGATCAAAGGATTCGTTATTAAGCGCTTTTTCAGTTTCTATCCAGATGCGTTCAGGAACCAAGTAATCTAATTCGCCGCTGGTTACAATTTCTTTGATCAAAGTAACTGTTTCATCAGCAATATTGAATCCAAATGAGCTTAACTTTGACATAAATCGAGCCACTCTGAGCACCCTTAGAGGGTCATCTCTAAATGCGTTAGAAACATGTCTGAGAACTCTATTTTCCAAGTCTTCAGTACCATTAAATGGATCAATAAGATTTCCCTTATCGTCTTCAGCAATCGCATTGATCGTTAGATCACGCCTCATAAGATCTTCTTCTAAAGTAATATCTGGCCCAATATTGAAATCAAATCCATGATAGCCATGCCCAGATTTACTCTCCGTTCTTGCTAAGGCATATTCTTCAGTGGTTTTAGGGTCAATGAATACAGGAAAGGATTTTCCTACTTTGATGAAGCCTTTAGATTCCATTTCTTCTGGAGATGTACCCACAACTACCCAGTCTTGCTCATAGGGAGCGGGGAGTCCAAGGAGGCGATCTCTAATCGCACCACCAACTAAGTAAATTTGCATACAGTGCTTTTCAGTTGAGAAATAATAACCTTTATTTTCTCATTTGAATGATCAATTGACGACCATTTCTTATTACTCTTAGAATCAGAATGTCTCTGTCTTTTGTGACAGATTGAAATTCTTCAAGATTCTCAACTTCCATATTGCCAACAGCCCAGATGATATCCCCTTCCTTAAGTCTGGCTTGATCNGCATTACTATTTGGCTCAATGGATAAAATGATTACTCCTCGAGACTTTCCAAACATNGAATCAGGGTCTTCTACATAATCCGATAACACNGCTCCNGNCAGAAGAGANTTNATTTGATCNGCCTGAACAGTTTGNTCAACTNCAATTTCACCAAGTNTTGCATTCTTTGTCATTTCNCGATTNTCTCGAATAATGACTANCTTGACTCTTTCTCCGCTTCTCTTTAAACCGATGGCATTTCTCAAGTCNTTGACATTCTCTATTTCTTTGCCATCAACATTGATGATNACATCNCCAGGCTCTANNCCTGCATTTTCAGCTGCTGAATCGGGTGATACCTCTTGNATCAATGCNCCTTTATCTATANCNAGNCCNANCTGCTCNGAAACATCTTCAGATAAGTCACTAATAATCACTCCGAGCAANCCTCGTTTAACCGAACCGAAGTCAATNATTTGACTGGTAATATTTTTCACTGTGCTAACAGGTATGGCAAAACCTATCCCAATATTGCCACCACCTCTTGTGAAGATGGAACTTGGTATACCAATTAACTTGCCATCAAGATTGATTAATGCACCGCCAGAATTCCCAGGATTGATCGCCGCATCTGTTTGAATCATTTCACCAAATCCATCTGCAGTCATTTGAGGTCTTCCCAATGCACTGATGATCCCTGAGGTAACGGTTTGACTTAATCCAAATGGTGCGCCAATTGCAACCACAGAGTCTCCAACCCTTACTGACTTTGAGTCACCAAGCTCAATTTCTGGCATCATTTCATCACTGGATATTTTTATCAACGCAATGTCAGTGCCTTTATCAAAGCCTAGGATTTCTGCATCATATTCATCACCGTCTTTAGTAAAAACCTTAATCTCATCAGCTCTATCTATGACATGCGCATTGGTGATTATATATCCAAGTTTTCCATCGACAATCACACCGGAACCGCCTCCNCCAAATTCACGTTCACGAGGAGTATTTTGATCAGGAAATAATCTATTAAAAGGGTTAAATGGATCATCAAAGAAAGGATTTGATTGCGATTTCATTTTTCCTCTAATCGCGATTCTCACAACAGCAGGNGAGGTTTCCTCGATTAAATCAGGAAGCGATCGATGNCCGGTTTCAATTTTGATAGTTGCCATGACATCTTTAGCATCTTTNAGGGTCTTTTCTCCAAGATCACCCACGCTGTTTAAAATTTCTTGAATCATTGCAGTGATTTCCTGCCTACTCATTTCTTCATCATGTCCATGAATAGGTGTAATCGTAAATGCGAAGAAGATTGCAGAAATAAGAAAGAGTCTAGTTTTGTATTTATCCATTTTTTTAGTACTTATTTTTTTTAATAGTTAAGAAGTATTATCTGATCAGGTCTGATGATCAAGACACTAATCACATTATTCACATTTTTTTCTCAATTGGATTTAATTACAGATTGAATCAATATTGTTAATAAATTGTTAATAAATTATTAATTTCTTCTGAATATCATGAACACAATATGTTGTGTGTCGTACTTTGTAACAAAAGGTGACAATATTCTTAATAAATGTTTGTATTATCATGGCAATATTATAATATAAGTTATTGATATATATANTAAANAGACAAAAAAACAACAAAAACGAAAAGTCTTGACAACCGATNAAAATTCGCAATAATCTNNTATTGTCTACACACAATATATTGTGTGACCGAAATGCAAGAAATAACCATATTAGAAGTAAAAATAAGTCAGGGAAAGAATGTCTACAGCAAAAAAAACAGACAACCTCAAAACATTTGATATTGATCATCAGGANGCTTCAGTTGATATATGGGATAAGAAATATCGACTNAAAGATTTCGAATCTCAGCCAGTTGACNTAACNATTGATGATACATTTAAGCGAGTTGCAAAAGCACTTTCTGANGTTGAAGAGCAAGAAAAACAAGATCAATGTTACAAAGAATTTCTATGGGCATTGCGCTCAGGGGCTATTCCAGCAGGAAGAATCATGTCAAANGCAGGCGCAATGGAATATAAGCCAGCAACATCAACAATCAATTGTACTGTTTCAGGTTCCATTCAAGACTCAATGTCAGGTATTTTAGATAAAGTCACTGAAGCAGGTTTGACGCTTAAGGCCGGTTGTGGGATAGGTTATGAGTTTTCTACTTTGCGTCCAAAAGGTGCGTATGTCACCGGAGCCGGCGCTTTTACCTCAGGCCCTCTGTCATTCATGGATATTTATGATAAGACCTGCTTTACAGTTTCTTCAGCAGGCGGAAGGAGAGGCGCACAAATGGCAACATTTGATATCAGTCACCCCGATGTTGAAGAATTCATTAAAGTCAAACGAGAAGACGGTAGGCTTCGACAGTTTAATTTATCACTTTTGATCACCGATGAGTTTATTGAAGCCGTTAAAAACGATGATGATTGGCCACTTGTATTCCCGCTGGATTCTAGTTTGCCAGAATCAAAGGAAATAGATTTAAATGATCCTAAAAAAGTTATCTGGAAAGACTGGGTAAAAACAAAAGGCTATCTCACAAATGAACAAGGCCAGGTAGCATGTAAAGTGTATAAAATCTTGCCTGCAAGAAAACTTTGGGATCTGATTATGGCATCGACATATGACTATGCAGAACCCGGTTTTATTTTGATCGATAAAGTTAACGAAATGAATAATAACTGGTTCGATGAGAACATTAGGGCTACCAATCCATGTGGCGAACAACCGCTTCCAGAATATGGGTCATGCCTGCTCGGTTCAGTAAATCTAACTAAATTTGTAAAAGATCCGTTTACCAAAGAGGCTGAGTTTGATTGGGAGACATTCAGGGAAGTGGTAAAGGTATTTACCCGTATGTTAGACAATGTTGTAGAAATTAATGGGCTGCCCATTGATCAACAAAGAGATGAAATATACAGAAAACGAAGACATGGCATGGGATTTCTAGGCCTTGGATCCACAATGACAATGCTTACTATGAAATATGGTTCAAATGCATCNCTGGAATTTACGGAAAAGGTGAGCAAAGAATTGGCCATCACAGGCTGGCGTGCATCGCTTGATTTATCAAAAGAAAAAGGNGCNGCACCAATACTGAAAGAAGACTTTGATGTGACACATGAAATGTTGAGAAAACGTCCTGAGATGCTTGATGACGGATATGTCGTTGGAGATAAGGTTAAAGGCAGTGTTTTGCATGCAAAATACAGTCGTTACATGCAAAAAGTTGGTCAAGAAGATCCTGAGTTGATTGAGAAGCTTGCAAATCAAGGCGCTAGATTCACACACCATTCTTCNATTGCACCAACGGGCACAATTTCTCTTTCAATTGGAAATAATGTNAGCAANGGTATTGAGCCAAGTTTTGCACATCACTATTTCAGAAATGTCATNAGAGAGAAGAANAAAACCAAAGAAAAAGTAGATGTTTATTCATTTGAGCTTCTTTCATACATAGATAAGATTGATTCAAANGCAGATATCAATGCAGAAGAGGGTGCTGAAAACGCATTGCCCGATTATTTTATTACAGCAGATGACATTTCACCAAAGCAGCATGTTGACGTTCAGAGCGCTTCACAGAAATGGATTGATTCATCTATTTCTAAAACGGCAAATATTCCGACTGATTTTCCATTTGAAGAGTTTAAGGATATTTATCTCTATGCTCATGAGCGAAACTTAAAAGGTTGCACTACCTTTAGATTTAATCCAGAAGCTTTTCAAGGAGTGCTTGTTAAGGAAAAGGATTTGGAGCAAACAAAATATGTGTTTGTTCTTGAAAATGGAGAAGAAGTTGAGGTTGCTGGAAATGAGGAAATCGAATACGACGGTGAGACTCATACAGCAGCAAATCTATTTGATGCACTCAAAGAAGGTTATTACGGGAAGTTTTAAGAATGGCGAAGTTAAAAATAGAAACTAAAATAGTTGGCTATAGGGTCAGTACAGAAGAAAAAACACAGGCAAATCAAAAGCCTGATCAATTTACCGAAGATGAACCAAATGTAGTCCGTATGCATGAACGCCTTGAAAGGCCCGAAATGCTGAGAGGAACGACTTATAAAATTAAGCCACCAGTCTCTGATCACGCAATGTATATCACTATTAATGATATTGTCCTAAATCAGGATACTGAGCATGAGAAATTTAGGCCCTATGAGATATTTATTAATTCAAAAAATCTCGATCATTATCAATGGATTGTTGCCTTAACAAGGGTTTTATCAGCGGTATTTAGAAAGGGCGGAGACGTTGCATTTCTAGTTGAGGAGCTAAAAGCAGTCTTCGATCCTAAGGGCGGTTATTTTGCTGGCGAAGGAAAGTTTATGCCCTCAATTATTGCTGAATTAGGATATGTCATAGAAAGGCACTTTAAATACATAGGCATCATAGGCGAGCCAATCCTTGACGAGCATCAGCAAAAACTCATTGAACAAAAGAGACAAGAATTTGAAAATCAAAATAAACAACAAGATGCATTTGTAAATACTGAATTTCCAGAAGGTTCAAAATTATGTGGACAATGTAATACAGTTGCGATGGTGCTTATGGATGGTTGTGAGACTTGCTTGAATTGCGGCTATTCAAAATGCGGATAATAAGAAATATTTAAAAATGAAAATGCCTCTCTCAGAAATCATTGATCGATATACCATTACATTGCTAAAGTCGCAGAGGACTGAAGAGGATGTGGCTGAAGAACTGAACGCATATAAAAAAGAAATCCCTGAGGGTGATTCAGTTGAGACATTCATTAATAGGATGTATGAAATCAACGGAAAGATATGGAACACAGAGGGCGATATACGTAGTGGTGTTGACATGCCTCTGGAAGAAGTCGGAAGGCTCGCATTGATTGTGAGAGATCTCAATCAGATCAGGAATGGCATCAAGGGGGAGATTGTTGATGAGTTCGCAGAAGGCTTCAAAGAAATAAAAGTCAATTACAGAAAAGTAGATTACGGACGATCTGAATAGTCTGTAATCGCATTTATTCCTAAACAAAAAGCTAGTTTGGTAATCTCTCAATGATTATCATAAGAATATGCTTGTGACTAAATTATCTCGTTTTTTCTATCATATATTTACCTATCTGGTTTCACCATTATTGATATTGCATCTGATTCTAAGATCAGCTTCTGATCGCCGATATATCAATAGAATTGCAGAACGATTTGGATTTTATGAGAAAGAGAATGATAAGCAAACAATATGGGTGCATGCAGTTTCATATGGCGAGGTTAATGCTGCCCAAACACTGGTGAGCTCATTATTGAATGAAAATCCAAATCATCAAGTAATCTTTACATGTACAACACCGACTGGATCTGCCCTTATAGAGGAGTTGTTCAAAGATAAAGTCATCAATGTCTATCTTCCATATGATTTAAAAGGACCTGTGAAAAGATTTTTTCAATGGGCAAAACCTAAAGTCGCGATTATCATTGAGACAGAAATCTGGCCCAATATCTTTCATTACTGTGGAAGAAAAGAAATCCCACTGATACTAGCAAGCGCATGCATATCTGATGATTCGATGAGGAAATACTCCTTCTTATTTGGATTATTTAAAGACAGTGTTTCCCAGGGAATTGTTGTTGCTTCTCAAACACAAGAGGATGCTCAAAAATTTATCTCGCTAGGGGCAAAGAAGGAGAGAACATTTGTCACTGGAAACCTAAAATTTGATACAGAAATTAACCTTTCCTCTTCTATGGATGCAGAAGTATTTAGAAATGAGATTATAAATAAAAGATTTTCATGGACAGCAGGAAGCACTCATGAAGGAGAAGAAGTAGAAGCAATTATGGCTCACAGATTGATTAGAGAAAGCATTCCTGATGCACTCTTAATACTTGCACCTAGAAAACCAGAAAGATTTCAGACAGTTTCAAAGATCTTAGATCAAAGTGGGTTGAGCCATTGCAAATGGTCTGAAAGTAAAGATAAAGAAATCAAATCAGATGTNNTGCTTGTAGACACACTTGGTGATTTACTATTCTTTTATTCNGTCAGNAAAGTTTCATTTGTTGGTGGAAGCTTATTTGNTATTGGCGGNCACAACTTAATAGAGCCAGNGANACTCATGAANCCTATNTTAACTGGGCCTAAGCTCGATAATGTGCATGAAATTGCAGANCAGTTTAAATTAAATCAAGCAATCATCATTGTTAGGGATCATAAGGATATAGCCAACTCAATATTAGAGCTTGTTNATGATAATGANAAATGNNTAAAGATGACAAATAATGCCAAGACGATTATNGAAANAAATAAGGGATCTAGGGAAAAGATTTTGCAGTTGATAAGGCCGCTAATGGATTTACATTAGCCAGCTATCAATTTGCTCTAAGTCTTCAACCGTTAAGGTTCCTGCGGCTTGTTTCAGCTTCAAGATGTTTAAAATATAATCGTACTTGCTAATAGCTAGATTNTTCTGCGCTGANAATAGCCTTCTCCTTGCATCTAACACATCAACGGTTGTTCTGGTGCCTACCTCATAACCCGCTTCCGTTGCTTTCAATGCAGTTGCAGATGACATTACCGATTGTTGGAGCGCTTTCACAGTCGCAATTCCAGAGATAACACCCAAGTATGAATCTCTCGCAACTCTTGTGGTTTCTCTTGCTACACGCTCTAGTTTTTCTTTTGATGCACGATGTCTAGCAACAGCTTGTTTAACCCTAGATCTGACCTGACCTCCACTGTAGATTGGAAGTGTCATTTGTACTCCNATNCCCTCGTTAATGTTTTCAGAATCAGCAGGACTCAGTGATCCTCCGCTATCAGANCTGAAGCTATCGGTATCAATGTCTCTTCTTGAGGCTTGGACCCCAATAGTTGGTAAATGCCCGCTTCGCTGAATCTTGATTTCACTTTTAGCGATTTCTACACCCACTTCTGCAGACATAAGACTTAAATTTTGCTCAAGTGATGTATCAACCCAATCATTTTCACTTTGAGGGTTAGGCATGATTAACGGAAGATTATTATCTGGTTTCTTGAGTTTTCCAGGATAACTATCTGTAATGGATCTTAATGATTCTTTTGCAGTAGCCAGACCTCTTTTAGCAATGATTTCATTTGCAATGGATTGATCATAAGCAGCCTGTGCTTCTTGCACATCTGTAATGGCTATCAGGCCCACNTCAAATCGTTTTTGGGATTGATCCAGTTGTTTCTCTATAGATTGTCTCGCCGCTTGTTCTGCTTCCAGCGTTTCTTCTGCAGCGAGGATATTAAAGTATCCCGATGCCACCCTGATTATAAGATCTTGTTGTGAAGATAGGTAATCCACTTCTGCTTGTGCGACTGTCTTATTTGCCTTTCTCAGGTTCATCCAGATGCCATAGTCGAAAATTGTCTGTCTGAGTGTAATATCCCACTGAAGTGTTTCTGATTCTTGAATAAAGTCTGTATTGCTTGTTATTACACTTTCATCACCTGTTATAGGGTTGACAAATTTTTGCTGGAAAGTGCTCTGTCCATTCACATCGCTATCTGAAAATGTAGCTGAACTACTCAGCTGAGGCAGAATCAAGCTACGGGCCTGTGGTTTGCTCTCAATGATCGCTTCTTTATTCGCTAGTGCTTCTTTAATAAATGGATCATTGACAGTCGCCATTTGATAAACTTCCATCAGTGAGGTGCTTTGCGCACCGTAACTAATTGTTAGCAGTAAGAAAGAAATGGCTACTATTTTTTTCATTCGTCTGTGTTCGTAATTTTCTTAGATTCAGTTTGATCCTATATATCATGGGAGAGGAATGTTTTTTTAACACTTTATCCTCTCCCTTGATGTAACGAATTGTAACCTCTTAATATTGATTCAAATATGAATCAAAAATGAATTAAAGAAGAGGTATCAATAATAATGCAACAATGTTGATGATTTTAATCAATGGATTTATTGCTGGACCAGCAGTGTCTTTATAGGGATCCCCTACAGTATCACCGGTAATTGAAGCATTGTGCGCCTCAGATCCTTTCCCACCACAATGACCGTCTTCAACATATTTCTTTGCGTTATCCCAAGCACCACCACCTGTGGTCATTGAAATGGCAACAAAAATACCGGTTACAATTGTTCCAATAAGCAATCCACCTAGAGCCCTAATTCCTCCGTCTTCAGGCATTAAGATATTCATGGATACAGCTAAAACAACAGGAACTAGAATTGGCAATATTGATGGAATAATCATTTCCTTGATCGCAGCTTTTGTTAATAA
>NZHF01000016.1 GCA_002691305.1 Gammaproteobacteria bacterium
TTATTTTTTGATGGATTTTTGTTGATTTTTAATCTATTTAAAACTGTTTAAACTTAGTTGTGAATTTTGGGGTTCGGTTTTGGGTGAATTTGTTTTCTGAGTTTGGTGGTTCGGCTTGGTGTGTTTTGCTTCGAATATCCGCGTTTTGGGGTTCGGTTTGGCGCGTTTTGCTTCAAATATATTGGTTTTTGATTGATTTTCTAATAGAAAAATTACAAAACATCATCCAAATAACCTTCGTTGGCTGCATACAGTGATACGGCCATTTCTGCGACTGTCAGAGGTGCGTATTGTTTTTGCTTCATTAGCTCTGTTACCCTTTGGCCTCTTTCGAGCTGCTTTCTGGTGGTTTCATCAAGATCGGATGCAAACTGAGCAAACGCTGCAAGCTCACGGTACTGTGCCAATGCCAGCCTAACCCCGCCTCCAAGTTTTTTAATGATTTTTGTTTGTGCTGCACCGCCAACCCTAGAAACCGATAATCCAGCGTTTATTGCTGGCCTAATGCCCGCATTAAATAAATCACTTTCGAGGTATATTTGGCCATCGGTGATCGAAATCACGTTTGTTGGTACAAACGCAGATACGTCTCCGGCTTGAGTCTCAATAATCGGCAGCGCTGTAAGAGAGCCTGTTTGTCCTTTTACTTTTCCATTCGTTTCTTTTTCAACGTACTCGGCATTTACTCTCGCAGCCCTCTCAAGGAGTCTTGAGTGAAGATAGAATACATCGCCAGGATATGCCTCTCTCCCTGGAGGTCGTTTGAGCAACAATGAAACCTGTCTGTATGCCCAAGCTTGCTTGGTTAGGTCATCAAAAATGATGAGTGCATCTTCGCCTTTGTCTCTAAAATACTCTCCCATCGCACAACCTGAGTAGGGTGCAATGTATTGCATTGCCGCAGAATCAGATGCTGCGGCATTGACTATGATTGTGTGCTCTAAAGCGCCTTCTTCCTCTAGTTTTTTAACCACATTAGCAACCGATGAGTTTTTCTGTCCGACTGCAACATAGATGCATTTGATGCCTGTGCCCTTCTGGTTAATAATCGTATCAACAGCAACGGCTGTTTTTCCGGTTTGTCTATCGCCAATGATTAGTTCTCTTTGGCCTCTGCCGATTGGCACCATGGCATCGATTGACTTCAGTCCTGTTTGGACAGGTTGGTCAACGGATTGTCTTGAGATGACGCCCGGTGCAACCTTTTCAATCGGTGCGGTTTGTTCTGAGTCAATAGCCCCTTTTCCGTCTAGCGGGGTTCCCAGAGAGTCGACCACTCTTCCCAAAAGGCCTTCGCCAACTGGAACCTCAAGGATTCTATTTGTGGTCTTTACTTGGGCCCCTTCAGAAATATGCGTGTAGTCTCCAAGCACTACTGCACCAACTGAGTCTTGCTCTAGGTTAAGCGCCAAGCCAAACGTGTCGCCAGGAAACTCAATCATCTCTCCGTATTGCACATCGTTTAAGCCGTGTATTCTGGTGATGCCGTCTGTTACGGAAACCACTGTGCCGACATCGGATGCCTTTGCTTCGTGTTCGAAGTTTTTGATTTGCTGTTTTATTAATTCACTTATTTCAGATGCTTTGGTTGCCATCTCTTCTATCCTTATTACATTAATTCGTTAAAATTCTACCCAGTTCATTTATCTGGGACCTAACAGAGGCGTCAATCATATTGTCGCCAATTTGGATTTTTGCGCCGCCAATAAGCGACTCATCCATCTTTACCTCTATACTTACAGATTGCCCGAGCTTGNCCTCAAGTGCCGANTTAATGACATTTANAGACTCGTTGCTGATTTCACTGGCTGAAGTGATTGTGGCCTCGACCACNTTTTCAAGCTCTTGCTTCATTTGNTGAAACTGCTCCTTTATTTCTGGAAGCGCCTCAAGTCNTGAGTTTTGGGCCAANAATGAAACNAAATTCATTCTCTCGTCTGACTNGGAAACATCTGATGCTTCGTTAGCAATAGTAAAAATTGTTTTGGCGAGTGCTTGTTTATCTATGCCAGGAGATTTGACAAGATCTAACATCGCTTCGTCCTTTACAACTTCTGCTGCTGTCTCAAGAAACAATAACCATTCGCCAGCACTTCCGNCGTCTTGNGCGACCTCAAAACAGGCGTTTGCATATGGTCGGGCTATTGTTTTTGATTCAGACATATCTAGAGTTTATTGGCTAACTTATCGAGCATATCTTTNTGGTCTGCCGAGCTAATCTCTCTTGTGAGAATTTTCTCAGCACCACTGATGGCCAGTCCTGCGACCTCCTTTCTCAAGGTTTCTCGCAGCTTGGCTAGCTCTTGTTGGGCTTCGTCATGAGCGGTGGAAATTATCTTGTCTCTTTCTGATGTGCCCTCGTTTTTTGCTGACTCCACAATGCTTGATGCTCTTGTGTTTGCTTGATCAAGAATTGTTGTGGCCTGTTGTTTTGCTTCTTTTATAAGAGTGTTTACCTCTGTTTCAGCTTCGCTAAGCTTCTTTTGTCCTTGCTCAGCTGCAGCCAACCCATCAGAAATGTTCTTATTTCTTTCCTCAATGGCCTCCATTATCATCGGCCATATAAACTTCATGCTAAACAAAACAACCACCGCAAAGACGGTCATTTGAATTAGCAGCGTTGCGTTCAAGCTCATATTTTTTTCCGTTTAAAGTTTTTTATGAAAGGTAAGGGTTTGCAAACAGTAAGAACAGACCAATACCAACGCCGATCATAGTCACGGCATCAAGAAGTCCCGCAACAATAAACATTTTAACCTGAAGCATTGGAACCATTTCTGGTTGTCTAGCCGATCCCTCAAGAAAGCGTCCGCCCAAGAGGCCAAAGCCTATTGCGGTTCCTAAGGCTCCCATTCCAATCAGTATGCTTACAGCTACCAACGTCATGCCTTGTACAAATTCCATTTTTATCTCCTTATTTTATATATTAAAAATTAGTGGTCCTCATGTGCCATGCTTAAGTAAACAATGGTCAGCATCATGAAAATAAAGGCCTGCAACAAAATAATAATTAAGTGAAACAGCGCCCATATCAGTCCCAAAATAAATTGTCCGATCGCAAGCGGAAGCATGCCAAGATCGAGGAGATACATGACTCCTCCACCGGCAGTAAATATTGCGATAATCATAAAGATAAGCTCTCCTGCATACAGGTTTCCAAATAGGCGCAGGCCGAGTGAAATTGGTTTTGCGATCTCTTCGATCACTTTTAGAAGAAGATTAAAAGGCATCATTGCTTTGCCAAAGGGTTGAAACGCCAGCTCTTTTGCAAAGCCCACAACGCCCTTTATTTTGATGCTGTAATATAGAATTAGTAGAAACACGGTGACAGAGAGGCCAAATGTAACATTGAGGTCTGCGCTTGGAACAACCCTCATGTACTTAATGCCCATCATCTCTCCAGCCTTAGGCAACATATCCACTGGCAACAAGTCCATAAAGTTCATTAAAAAGACCCATACAAAAATTGTAAGCGACAAAGGCGCAATGAGTTTGCTACTGCCATGATAGGTGTCTTTAACTTGCTCATCAACGAACTCGATGATCATCTCGATAAAACTTTGTCCCTTGCTGGGAACGCCGGCACTGGCTTTTTTTGCAAAACGATAAAACACAAACAAAAAGAGCGCTGCCATAAAAACAGCATAAAAAACGCTGTCGGCATGGATTATCCCTATTGGGGTGTCTACTGTGCAGTGGGAAAGGTGATGAGAGATGTATTCATTGGCAGAAAACTCTTTTTCTTTTGTGGGGCCAAAACAGCCTACTCCCTCTGCCGCAGATGCATTGCCAAAAGAAAAGCATCCAACCATTGCGAGGAGTATTTTGTTGATGAAATTGTTTCTCATTGTTCCTAAGTCAGGTGATCAATAACGATAGCCAATACATAAAAATGGCAACACTATACCCTATTATCAATGGGAAAAAAATTGCTTTTAGCAAGATTATTGCGCCTACGAAAAAGAGTGCCGTCAGCAAGAACTTAAAGGCTTCGAGAAGATACAGTGTGTTCACAATGCTTTTGGGTTTTTTTGTTTTGTCGCCAAACAAAACGCTCAACAAATGCAAAGAGGTTAAAACAGCTATGCCGCTGCCTATAAAAGAGGATCTTGCGCTCTCAAAACCTAAAAAATAAAAAAACAATGTGGCGGCCATAAGGCCAGTAAGTGTTTGAGAGAGCAGTATCAAAAATGCAATTTCCTTGGGTGACCTTGCTCGGCTCATTTTTTGCTTATCTTATTTTAGAAAGTATGCCTTCGAGCTCATCAGAGCTTGAATATTTGATGCTTAATGTTCCGCTGCCTGTCTTTTTATGCTTAATTGAAACCCTCGCTCCAAGCCTGTTGGTTAGATCTTTTTCCAGCCTTTGTATATCTGGGTCAACCGTTGTTTTTTGTTGGTTTGGTTTTTTCTTTTCTACAATCTTTCTAACCAGCCCCTCAGCCTCCCTAACAGACAATCCCTTCTCAACAATAAGGTTTGCGACTTCTAGCTGCATGCCTCTGTCCTCAATAGAAAGCAACGCTCTTGCGTGTCCCATCGTTAACATTTTTTTGTTGACCAACTCTTGAACGCTGCTTGGTAGATCAAGAAGTCTTAGGGCGTTGGTAATACTTGCTCGAGCCCTTCCTACGGAATTTGCAACCTCTTGATGGCTCATTTCATACTCAATGATCAAGCGCTGAAATGCATTTGCCTCCTCCAAGGGGTTTAGGTTTTCTCGCTGAATGTTTTCAATCAATGCAACCGCAACCGCCTCTGAGTCAGCAATGGTTCTTATGACGGCAGGAATATTCTCTAGCCCAGCTATTTGTGTGGCCCTCCATCTCCGCTCCCCAGCAATAATCTCAAACCTAACGCCTGTGTGGGAGTCCGCTATCGCTCTCTCTCTCACAACAATCGGCTGGATCACGCCTTGTGCTTTAATGGATTGTGCAAGCTCGTTGAGCTGAGATTCATCAATCTGTTTTCTTGGTTGAAAAGGTCCGGGTCCTATCTGTTCAATGGGTATTTCTGTCAGCCCTTGTTTTTGATTTTTTGTTTCGACCTCGCCCGGCTGGCCCAGTAAGGCGTCCAAGCCTCTTCCTAGGCTTTTTCTTTTGTCTGACATGTGACTAGTTTAACCCCGTTCTTCTATGATTCCATGGTTTTTTTGACGACCTCTTTGGCAAGAGAAAGATATGCCTTTGAGCCGGAACAACCGGGATCATATTTTAACGCAGACATTCCATGGCTTGGTGCTTCTGCCAAACGAACGTTTCTCGGTACAAATGTCCAAAAAAGCTTGTCGTGAAAGTATTTTTTAAGTTGGGCAGAAACCTCTACGGCCAAGCTGTTTCTGCTGTCGAACATGGTTCTCACCACCCCCATAAGGTCAAGCTGGGGGTTTATGCTCTCTTTTATTTGATAAATTGACTCAAGCATGCCTGTCATGCCCTCCAGTGCATAGTATTCGCATTGAACAGGTATGATTAGGTGTTTTGCAAATGAAAGGGCGTTAAGCGTCAAAATATTCATGGATGGCGGGGAGTCAATGATTATAAAATCATATTCAGCGGAAATGCTCTGGAGTGCATTTTTTAGGGTCAGCTCTCTGTTTTCAAGCTCCAAAAGCTGTATTTCTGCTGCCATCAAATCTCTGTTGGAAGGGATGATGTCAAAATCATCTTCCCTTGCCTTAATGACGCATTCTTTTGCTTCGGCATCGCCTAAAAGCAAATCATAAACGCTAGAGAAGTCCTTTTCTTGGCTGAGGCCGCACGCGCTTGAGGCATTGCCTTGCGAATCAAGATCAACCAGTAGTGTTTTTTTACCAATCTCGCTCAAGGCAGCAGCGAGATTAATGGATGTGGTTGTTTTGCCTACACCGCCTTTTTGGTTTGCGATTACTATAATGTTTGTCATCTGTGTTTTTTTATGAAGACAAAATGTCTCGTTGCTTCCAAATAGGGTACCTCAATTTCTTGAATTTGTAGAACTCTGAAGCCGCTGATTAGTCCCTTGATTTCATCTGGATTAATCTTTCCTTTCATGGCTAAAAAAAGCCCNCCTTTGGACACCATGTGTCTCGATGTTGTTACTAAGTAGTTCAAGGTCCCAAATGCTCTTGCTATGACGGTGTCTGCAGATAGGTTGGTTACGCTCTCTCCTCTTTCACAGATAATCTCAACATTGTCTAACTTAAGTGTCCTTACAGTTTCATCTAGAAAGCTTGCTTTTTTTTGGGTTGCTTCGATCAAATAGAATTTTTTTTCTGGTAGCGCTATAGCCAATGGTATGCCGGGNGTTCCGCCTCCCGATCCTATGTCTATAATTTTANCCCCCTNAATGGCGCTTGAAGCGCTTAAAGAGTCAAGCGTGTGTTTTATGACTGCGGCTTTAGGCTCTCTGATGCCCGTAAGGTTTATGTTTTTGTTTGTCTCCAACAATAAACTGAGGTATTTCGCCTGCTTTTTGAGTTGTTCTGAGGTGCTGCTCAACCCCAAGGCTTCTGAGCCTTTTTTTAGTAGTTCCTTTTCGCTTTTAGAGAGGCTCAGACCTTCACCAATACCCTGCCAACAATGCTTCCCTCAATAAATGCTTGGAACTGGTCAGGCAACTCTTCAAGCGTGACCTCTTTNGTCACGATTTGGTCTATTTTTTGNGGNGACATNTTGTTTGCAATGTCGTCCCAAACTTCTTGTTTGACTGCGTTTGGAAGCGTGGTTGAGTTTACGCCCAAAAGATTAACGCCTCTCAGTATGAACGGCATGACATTTGTTGGCAGTTTAAAGTCTGCCGCCAAACCTATGCTCGCAACGTTTCCTTCTGGCACTGTAGATCTTAGTACCCAAGACAGAAGGTCGCCACCNACGTTATCTATGCCTCCGCCAAATTGTGCCTTTTCAAGCGGTCGCTCTCCAAGCTCCATTTCCTCAAGACAAACAATATTCGTGGTCCCAATTGTCTTAAGGTATTCGTCATGTGTTTTCTTTCTTGTGATTGCTGTTGTCTCAAAACCCGATGAGGAGAGCATATCAATTGCTATGCTTCCAACGCCGCCGGTTGCGCCGGTGACAACAATCGGTCCCATCTCCGGGGTTTGTTTGTTTAGTTTCATTTTGAATATTGCGAGTCCCGCAGCAAAGCCTGCTGTGCCAATTGCCATGGCAGTTCTTGTGTCCATTTGCTTTGGAAGCTCTATCGCGGCTTCACTGTTTATCCGTGCGTATTCACTGTATCCGCCATCGTTTGTCTCGCTCAACCCTGAGCATGCTGCAATTACTTTATCTCCTGGGTCAAACCTTGGGTCATCGCTCTCTACAACCTCTCCTGCAACATCTACTCCGCCAATCAGTGGAAAGGATCGAAGTATTTTTCCTTTGCCGGTTGCGGCCAATGCATCCTTATAGTTGATGCTTGAATACTCTGTTTTAAGGGTTATCTCTCCGGGGTTAATGTCGTCCATGCTGATCGATTGTAGGCCTGAAACGATTTTGTCGTCCTCTTGGTCGATCCTAAAGCATTTGAATTGATTTGGTAATGATGACATGAATGCTCCTTTTTTTGTTTTTTACGATTGTGTTCTTTTTATGTATTTTTGTTTTTCTATTTTTGGGTCTGGAACCGGTACAGCACTCAAGAGGTTTGCAGTGTATTCTTTTTCTGGCTCAAAAAATACTTTCTCNGTTGGGCCCTGCTCAACAACNTTTCCTGACTGCATTACAATTACTCGATCACAAATCTTTCTAACAACCGCAAGATCNTGCGCAATAAATATCATGGTTAACTTTTTCTCGCTTTTTATTCTAAGCAAAAGTTCTATAATCTCTCCTCTTATTGATGCGTCAAGCGCGCTGACGGCCTCGTCACAAATCAACAGTTGGGGCTTTGGCATAAGCGCCCTTGCAATTGCAACCCGCTGGCACTGGCCNCCAGAAAGTTCGTGCGGGTATCTGCCTAANTATTCTGGNGNCAACCCAACCTCCATTAGGCCGTCTTCAATGTCCTTTTGGGCTGACTCCTTGGTCATTGATGGGAAAAATGAGTCCAAGGGTTCTTTTAAAATCTCAAAAACGGTCATTCTTGGGTTGAGGGACGAGAACGGGTCTTGAAANACGACCTGCATTTTTTTNCGGATCTCTTTGAGTTCTTTTTTATTGATGGCGGCCAACCTCTCTCCNAACACCTCAACCTGTCCCGATGTAAGTTTTTGTAGTCCCAATATGGTCTTTGCCAATGTTGATTTCCCGCTTCCAGATTCACCGACAATNCCAAGCACCTCACCATCCAGTGTTTCCATTGAGATATCGTTGACCGCTGTTAAAACGTTCTCGGATGCAAACAATGTCTTTTTTGGAAGCAAAAAACTAACTCTTGCTTTGGTGGCTTTGACCAAGCTGTTTTTAATGTTTGCGTCTTGTGTTTCTGTATATTTTTGCTGGTCGTCAAGATTAATTTCTTTTGATTTCTCTAGAAGCTCTTTTGTGTAATCTGCTTTGGGCGAATAAAAGATTGCTTCTGTGTCTCCACTCTCTTGAAGCTCACCGCTCTTCATTACCAATACTTTGTCACAAGTTCTGGCAACCACGCCAAGGTCGTGTGTAATCATAATGACAGACATTTTAAACCTCTCTTTCACATCCAATATCAGGTCTAATATTTTTTCTTGAACCGTTACATCAAGTGCCGTTGTTGGCTCATCAGCAATCAAAAGTTTTGGGTTTGTGAGGAGGGCTGAAGCGATCATTACTCTTTGCCTCATGCCTCCAGAAAGCTCGAAGGAATAGCCGTCAAACCTTTCCTCTGGCTTCGAGATGCCAACAGAGTGGAGCATCTCAATACANCTCTCTTTTATTTCTTTGTTGGTCATTTTTGTGTGTCTTTTTAGGACTCCAGACATTTGTTTGCCAATTGAAATGTAAGGGTTTAGNGAGCTCATNGGGTCCTGAAAAATCATTGCNATTTCATTTCCTCTAACCTTGTTGAGTTCATTTGTGGGAAGACCGATCAACTCCTTTTTTGCAAAGACAGCGCTGCCTGATGCGGCGCCGTTGGCTTCTAGGAGCCCCATAATCGATAACACTGTTTGGCTTTTTCCAGAGCCGGATTCGCCAACAATGCCAAGCACTTCGTCGCCCCTTAAGCTAAAACTAAGGTNTTTGACGGCATGGATTNTCTCTCCNCTGCTTTTAAAGCTGACATTAAGGTTTTTGGTGGTGAGCAGGTCAGTCATTTCCTCTTGTCCTGTCTTTTGGGTCAAGAGCATCCCTCAACCCATCGCCTATAAAGTTGAAACAAAATAGTGTTGTTGCTAAAAACACCGCTGGAAAAATGAGCATCCAGGGAGAAGATTCCATTTGTCTTGCGCCCTGATTTACCAGCGCCCCCCAAGAGGTCATTGGCTCTTGAACGCCGAGACCAAGAAAGCTTAAAAAGGANTCCACAAGTATGACCTGTGGAACGGTTAGGGCAACATAAACAACCACAACGCCAAGCAGGTTTGGAACAATGTGTTTCATGATGATTTTAATTGTTGAAACCCCGCCTGACCTTGCAGCATCAACAAACTCTTTGCCTTTAATGTTTAGTGTTTGGCCCCTTACGATTCTGGCGATGTCAAGCCAGTTGACGGCTCCTATTGCAACGAAAATTAAAAAAATGCTTCTGCCAAAAAAAACCATCAATAAAATCACAAAAAACAAAAAAGGCATTGCGTATAAAACATCTACAAANCTCATCATTAANGCNTCAACTCTTCCGCCCATAAAGCCCGCTACNGCTCCATAGGTTACGCCTATCATTACNCTCACCATGGTTGCCACAAGGCCNACCATAAGAGAGATTCTGCCGCCATACATTGTTCTAACNAANAGGTCCCTGCCAAGATCATCTGTTCCAAAAATATGGCCGTCAAACAAAGTCGGTGGTGCTGCAATCTTATACCAGTCTGTTTCATCAATCGCATATGGGCTAAAAAAAGGGCCAATCAACACCATCAAAACCATCAAAACCATGGTGGCTGCAGAGATGAGCGCTGCTTTGTTTTTAGAGAGTGCTGCCCATGCATCGTTTAACAGTGAGTTGGTGTTTTTCATCTGTTTTGTTTAATCCTTGGGTCAATAAAACCATAAAGTGTGTCGACAACTAGATTGAAAAGGATAATCAAACAGCCATAAAAAACCACAACGCCCATCACGAGCGTGTAATCTCTATTGAGAGCCCCTTGAACAAAATATCTNCCAAGCCCTGGCAAGCCAAATATTTGCTCGACAACCACAGACCCGGTAATAATTGCAGCGGTTGCAGGGCCCAAATAAGAGACCACNGGAAGAAGTGTTGGTTTTAAGACGTGTTTGAGTAAAATCGACCTGGTTGGAAGACCTTGTGCCTTTGCTGTTCTTACAAAGTTGCTGCTTANAACTTCNATCATTGAGCCCCTNGTTAAGCGTGCAATGTATGCCATTTGTGGCAGTGCCAGCGAGACGACCGGTAGAACCATGTGATAAAAATCACCTCCATTATACCCTCCTGCTGGTAGGGCCTTTAAACCAATCGAAAAGAACAACACCAGTAATGGCGCCATTACAAAATTGGGTATCGATATACCAATCATTCCAAAAAACATAACGCTGTAATCCAGCTTGCTGTTTTGGTTAAGCGCTGCAACTGAGCCTATGATTGAACCAAATATTAGTGCCAAGAAAATTGCAGCTGTGCCCAACCTTAGAGAAACCGGAAACCCTGTTGCGATCAGCTCTGTAACCGTATAGTCTCTGTACTGAAACGAGGGGCCAAAATCTCCCTGCAAAAGATCGCCAATATATTTAAAAAGCTGTAAGTAAACGGGGTCATCCAGGTTGTAAGCNGCCCTTAGGTTTGCCTCAACCTCTTCTGGCAAAGATCGCTCAAAATCAAACGGCCCTCCTGGCGCAGACTTAACCAGGAGAAAGGCCAAACATATCAAGATCAGTAACGTAGGGATTGCGCCCAAAAACCTGCCGATGACAAAACGAAAATTACTCACTGATCAAGGTTTCTGTTTTTAGTATTTTTACGTACTTTGAATAATGATGGTCCATAACGTTGCCCTCTAAACCAAAGACCCATGGTTTTATGAGGTGTTGGCTGACATAAAAATATAGGGGGATCACCGGCATATCGTTTAGCATTACCTGTTCTGCTTGAAGCAGGTCATTGGTTCTTTCTTTTCCTGCTGGCCTTAAAGAGGCGGACCTTAGTAAGGCGTCATATTCCTCGCTCGCGTAACCAGAATGGTTCATTTCATTTTCAGAATGGAGCAACTCTGAAAANGTGTAGGGATCATCATAGTCTCCAATCCACCCGCCTCTAAAAACCTCTGTTTCCTCTTGAAGCCTTCTGGTCTCCAAAAAAACTTTCCACTCTTGNTTTCTTAGTTTTGTCTCGACACCCAGTACTTTTTTCCACATTGAGGTAACCGCCAAGGCCACTCTTTTGTGGTTTTCACTGGTGTTGTAAATGATCTCAATGCTCAATGGGTTTGCGTCTGAGTAGCCTGCCTTAGTATACAGCTCCCTCGCAAGCCCCTCTCTTTCTTCTTGGGTTAGCTTGGCCCACTCAGGTTGTTTCCCTTGGTATTGCTTAACCGGTGGGACAAATGTAAATGCGGGTATTTGCCCTGCGCCCAAAACAATGTCGGTGATGATCGTTCTGTTTACAGCCAATGAGAGTGCCATCCTTAGTTCTGGGTTGTCCTTAAAAGGAGGTTTTGAGTTATTAAAGCCGTAGTAATAGCTCCCAAAATAGGGTGTAATTTTTAGCTCGTCTTTAAGGTTTTTTTTAATCCACGGAAGCTGTTCGCTTGGGGTCGTGTCTGTGAAGTCCAGTTCATTTGCCCTGTAGCGCCTTAAGGAAGCATCGGGGTTATCAAGGGGATAATAGTAGACCTGACTAAGTGTCGTGCTTGGGTTATCCCAATATTTTTCATTTCTTTCAAGCAAGATATAGTCCTGTATTCTCCAGTCTTTAAGGGTGAATGCGCCATTGCTGATCATGTTCTCGGGCCTGGTAAACGAGGTGCCATACTCCTTTACAGAGGGCGGGTGAACCGGGTAAGTGGTTGAATGGGTAAGCAGGCTGATAAAATATGGTGTTGGCTCTTCCAGCTCAATAACNAGTGTTTTCTCGTTCTCAGCAGAAACGCTGAGCATGTCTGTTGGCAGCTTGCCAAGCACAACGTCTCTCGCGTTTTTGATTGGGTAAAGCATGCTTGAATAGTTTGAGAGCGTTTTTGGGTCAACGCTTCGTCGCAAAGAGAAGACAAAGTCCTCTGCCACGACCCTATCTCCATTGCTCCAAATTGCTTCTTCTCTGATTTTGAATCTATATGTTNTTCCATCCTCAGAGATACTCCATGATTCGGCAACNCCAGGGATATANTCTCCATTTGCAGCTTCGGAAACAAGACCCTCATATAAATCTCTTAATACGTTTGATGCGGGCACGCCTTCTGCTCTGTGTGGGTCTAGGGTGCCAGGATCGGATCCATTGTTTTTTCTAAACACTTGTTCTTGGGCAAGCTCATTACCGGATGGGCCACCGATCATTAGCGACTCTGTTGTTGGGGTTTCGTTGCTCACTTTTGGGCCGCACCCAAACAGCAAAAAGCTCGTCATTATTATTACTGTTCTTTTTTTCACATTCCCTCCGCTCTCTTAATTTGTTGTTTTTTGAGGTGGACCATTAACACGGATATCGAGGCCGGTGTTACTCCTTGAATCTGTGCCGCATGCCCAATTGTTGCTGGCTCAAACTCTTTGAGCTTCTGTCTTACCTCGTTTGATAGCCCGGGGAGGCTCGAATAATCAATGTTTTTTGGTAGTTTTATACTAGAGTATTTTTCTTGGTTCTCAATCTCTCTTTTTTGTCGCTTTAGATAACCCTCATATTTTGCTTCTGTCTCAACCAGCTCATCAATCGCCTGGTCGAGCAACTCTTTTGGTTGATAGCTTTCTCTTTCTCCTATTTGTGAGATGATTTTGCTATATTTGACGCCTGGTCGTTTAAGCAGATCAAATGCNGTTTTGCTGGCATCGTCTTTTTTTGACTGGCTGTCTATTTCTTTTAGTTGTTCTCTGCTGATCTTTGTGTCCTTGAGTCTTTTGATTTCTCTTTCAAGCTTTTCTATCTTCTGGCAATGGTGTTTCCATCGTTCTTCTGAAACCANGCCCATGTTTCTTGCGACAGGGGTTAGCCTTTTGTCGGCGTTGTCTTCTCTCAGCATCAGCCTATGCTCTGCCCTGCTTGTAAACATTCTATAAGGTTCATTTGTACCCCTGGTGACGAGGTCGTCTACCAATACACCCAGGTAAGCTTCGCTTCTTTTGGGTGTCCATGGGTCTTTGTTTTGTAGTTGTAGNGCTGCGTTGATGCCAGCAATTAACCCCTGGGCTGCTGCCTCCTCATACCCAGTAGTGCCGTTTATTTGTCCGGCAAAAAACAGTCCCGATATACTTTTTGTTTCTAGTGTTGGGTTAAGGTCTCTTGGGTCAAAGTAGTCGTATTCAATAGCATACCCTGGTTGTGATATTTCAGCCTTTTCAAAGCCCTTTATGCTTCTAACAAACTCAATTTGTGTGCTAAAAGGTATGCTGGTTGAAATGCCATTTGGGTAGACCTCTTTTGATCTTAAGCCTTCTGGTTCTACAAAAATTTGGTGTCTGGGTTTTTCTGAGAATTTAACAACTTTGTCTTCAATTGATGGGCAATACCTCGGACCCACGCCCTGAATCGTTCCTGAATACATTGGAGAGTCTTTTAGTGCACCAAGTATGATTTCGTGTGTGTTTTTGTTTGTGTGTGTAATAAAACAGCTCACCTGCTTAGGGTGGTCCTCTCTTGATGAGGTGAAAGAAAAGACTGGCCTTGGGCTGTCTCCTTTTTGCTCCTCCAACTTCTCTAGATCTATGCTTGCTTTAAGAATTCTTGGTGGCGTTCCTGTTTTAAGCCTGCCTGTTCTTGGCATCAACTCGAGCAGTTGTTCTGCCAAAATCACTGATGGCTTATCTCCCTTTCTTCCTCCTTTTGTTTGCTTAGCTCCCGTGTGCATTACGCCGTTTAAAAATGTGCCCACAGTGAGAACGAGGGCCCTAGAAAAGAATTTATTTCCGTTTTCAGTTACAAGCCCTTTGATTTCATTGTTTTCAATAATTAGATTTGATGCGGCGGCCTCAAATACCGATAGATTTTGTTGGTCAGAAATCATGGTTTGTATTGCTTTGCTGTAAAGCTCTCTGTCTGCCTGGGCCCTTGTTGCTTGTACAGCTTTCCCTTTGCTGGAGTTTAGTTTTTTTATGTGGATGGCTGCAAGATCTGCCGCCCTTGCAATAAGGCCTCCCATTGCATCAATTTCCTTTGCTAGGTGTCCTTTGCCGACACCACCAATGGCTGGGTTGCAACTCATCTGGCCAATAGTTTTTTGTGTGTGGGTCAACAACAATGTTTTATGTCCCATTCTCGAAATCGCTGAGGCTGCCTCAGTTCCAGCATGTCCTCCGCCAACAACAATTGTGTCGAAATGATTTTCTTTTTGCTTGCGCACTATTTACCTATACAAAAACTATTAAAAATTGCTTCGAGCAAGTCTTCTGTCGTGAACTCGCCCGTAACCTCAGCTAAGCTATTTTGCGCCTGAAGAAGCTCTTCTGCAACCAAATCAAGCTCTTTGTTTTTGGTGATGCCTCTCTCTGCAATGCAAAAAGCATCGTAGGCTTCTTTGATCGACTGCATGTGTCGTTTTCTGGCTGTCATGACTGTTTCATCGTCGCCCACCTCTATGAACTGGGCTGAAATATGGTCGAGCAGCTTATTAATGCCTTCTCCGGTTTTTGCTGAAACAAGGTGTGTGCTATTTGTATCTAGCTCTAAGGGCTCTTTTAGTAGGTCAGCCTTATTTAAAACCAGGATATTGTTATTTGTGTTCGCCTCCTTTTTCCAGTCTCTCGCGTCAAACACCTCTAAAACCATGTCGGCACTGTCTCCAGCCTCAATTGCTCTTTTTATGCCCTCTTTTTCAACCTCATCTTCTGATTCTCTTATNCCTGCAGTATCAAGAATCTTTACNGGAAAGCCATCTATGGTAATGCTTTCCGAAACAATGTCTCTGGTTGTGCCCGCCTTGCTATTAACTATCGCCCTTTTGCTGCCACAGATCTCATTAAACAATGATGACTTTCCNACGTTTGGCCTTCCCAAGATTGTAACCACCAGGCCGTCTCTGATTCTTATGCCCGTTCTCGTTTGTTTAATAAGCATCTGGAAGCTTTGTTTTGTTTCTTTTGTTGCTGTTGTAAGTGANTCTGGGTGCTTTGTCTCATCAAGGTCTTGNTCTGAGAAATCCAACATTGCCTCAACCAAAGNCCTAANTTTTNTGACCTCGCCCAATANCTCGTTNACNTTGTTTGAAAACTCTCCNGAGAGCGATCGCTTTGCTGCCCTTGCTGTTTTTGAGGATNCGCTTTCAATGAGGTCGGCTACGGCTTCTGCTTGGGTTAAATCAAGCTTATCGTTTAAATATGCTCTCTTTGTAAACTCNCCGGGNTGNGCNTGCCTTGCTCCAAGCGAGAAAACTCTCTCGAGCATCATTTCTATAATGGCTGGNCTTCCNTGAACGCTAAACTCACAAANATCCTCCCCTGTGTAGCTGTTGGGTGCAGCAAAAAAGAGTGCCACGCCTTTGTCTATCTCTTGGTCTTCTGTGGAATANAATCCCGAATAGTGGGCCCTCATATGCGTGGGTTGTTTTTTGGTGATTTTGGTAAAAATATCTTTTGNTTGTGCTCCAGAGACACGAATAACNGCAAGCCCTGACATACCTTTTGCGGTTGATAGGGCAGCAATAGTGCCTGAGATTTTTTTGATTTTTTTGTTCAACGAGACGTTAGTTTTTTTCTGCGGCCATCTTCCTGTTTACGTTCCATTGTTGTGCAAACTGAAGGACCGAGTTTGTGACCCAATAAAGAACAAGGCCTGAAGGAAACCAGGCAAACATCGCGGTAAACATAACCGGCATGAACATGAAGACCTTCTCTTGAACGGGGTCTACTGGTGCGGGATTGGCCTTTTGCTGAAAGAACATAACAACCCCCATAATAAGTGGTAAAACAAAGTACGGGTCTCTTGACGATAGGTCATCGAGCCACAAAAAGAAGGGCGCCTGTCTTATTTCAACGCTTTCTAGCAAAACCCAATAGAAAGAGATAAAAAATGGTATCTGAATTAAAAGCGGCAAGCACCCAGCCATTGGGTTAGCGCCTTCACGCTTATAAAGATCCATTTGTGCCTGCCCAAGGGCTGTTTTGTCGTCCTTGTATCGCTCGTTAAGAGCCTTAAGCCTTGGTGCCAGCTCCCTCATTTTTGCCATAGACCGGCTTGAAGATTCTTGTAAGCGATAAAAAACCGCCTTAATCATAAGGGTCACAAAAATGATTGCCAAGCCCCAGTTTCCAAGAAACGAGTGGCTTTTATTTAATGCCCAAAACATTGGTTTTGCAAGAAAGGAGAGTTTGCCGTATTCAACTGAAACCTCTAGGCCATCCCTGGCCTTTGAGAGCTCGTCTTGAAGCTTTGGCCCAATAAATATTTCGAACCCCGTTTCAACCCTCTGCCTTGGAAAGACCGTCACCTTGTCATTCGAAATTGCAGTTAGTTTATTCAGGTTGGCGGTCTGGTCGTGCTCGGCCTCATACCTATGGTCAACACCTACCTCAGGGAGGACAGCAACAACAAAGTGGTGCCTTATGTTTGCGAACCACCCGCCCGCATGGCTTCTTTTATAGGGCTCATCAATGAGGTCATCAGCATACAGTTTTTCATAGCTATCGCCGTCGTATATGATTCCGCCATCAAATGAGTAAGACTCCACATCAAACATGGATCTTTCGGTCTCAACATTATCCTTCACCAGCTGATAATAAGGCACGTATGTATTTGTTTCTTCTGTCTTATTTTCAACCGCATAAGAAACTTTAACAAGATAGCTGTCGGGGCTCAGAGTGATTGTTTTTGTGACCCTCGCTTCTTTTGCGTCCCAAACATATTTAAGGGCATTTCTTGACTTAGATAAAAGCGTATAGTTTTCAACATGGGATGGGTTATTGCCGCCGCTGGAAGAAAGCAGTCCGGACTGAAGCCTGTGAAACTCAAATACAGGGTTGTTAACATACATGAGGTCTATGTTGTTTTCCGTATCGTCTTTGCTGGGATAGTATTTCAGCAGGGTGGCTCCCACAATATCTGCTCCTTTGCTATCAACTGTTATTGAAAGTACGCTATTGGAAAGGCTTGCTGTTTCTGATCTCTGGGCAACCGTTTCTGAGACTCCAACAGTGTTGCTATCAATGGTGGGTAAGTTATCCTGAAACGATGACGAGCTGAGCTCGGCGTTATCACTATATTCTGTTTTAGGTGTGGCTGTTTCGTTTTGCTCTACCGCAGTGAAAGTTGTGCGTGCGCTTTGCTCGTTCCATTCAATAAACAAGAACATGCATAATGCACCAAAAGTAAGCCACAAAAATGTTCTAGCTGATTCCATCGTTGTCTTTTTTTAGTAAAATTGTTTTTGAATCACGAATGAGGTGGTCGCGAACAATCATATCATCGTTCTTTAAATATTGACCACGATTCTTTTTTAAAAGAAAAACAAGGTCAAGCTTTTCTTTCTTTAGAGAGTCCATGGAGTTTCTGATCACTCTTTTTAGCCTGTTTCTGTCGTGTGCCTTTGTAATGGCTGCTTTTGGCAAGCTGATGCCGAGGCGGCACGTTCCATTATTTTTAAAGATATAGAAAAGCTTATAGTATTCATTTGACAAGAGGTGTCCTTTCTCGATGACGCGGTCAAAGCTGATATTGCTTGAGGGTATCAAGCCTTACACAGAAAGTTTTTTTCTGCCCTTTGCTCGCCTTCTGTTTATGACAAGCCTTCCTGCTTTAGTTGCCATGCGCGAACGGAAGCCGTGTGTTCGCTTTCTCTTAAGATTGCTTGGTTGGTATGTTCTTTTCATGAGATATAAAAACTTTATTTAAAAACAATATGATAGAAATTCTAATTTGGGTTGCAAAGGTTATTTAACTAAACAAAATAAGTCAACAAATAAACAACCTGTGGATAAGTTTTATAGATAGGTATAGTATTTTAAATCTGTGTTTGAAGCCAAGCGCAGCTCCAACACAACATATATTGAGTGAGAAAATAATGGAAAAAACCGTCTGGGATCAGTGTCTAAACGAGCTAAAGACGGACCTTTCAGAGTCTCAGTTTAATACATGGATTAGGCCACTAATATACAGTCGAGACGAGCACTCCGACACGATAACGCTGTTTGCACCAAACAAGTTTGTTGTTGATTGGGTTGAGAAAAACTACCTTGGAAAAATCAAATCGATTGCAAAAGACGCGGG
>NZHF01000017.1 GCA_002691305.1 Gammaproteobacteria bacterium
ATATGGCAATCACACCGGAAGCTTTCCCTGAAATATCGATCGAGTTACTATATTTTAGGCTTCCATTGCAATTTCTATTTATTTATTGGGCATACTCGGTAACGAGACCTCAGTATTTTGAGAAATCGATTAGAGAATATTGAAATATGAATCAATCAAAGGAGAGAAACATGAATGATCCACTCAATCTGAAGCAATACATTAGGACCGTTAATGATTTCCCAATTGATGGAATAACATTTAGAGACATTACAAGTCTCATCGAGACACCTGAGGCATTTATTAAGACTTGCTCAGAACTTACAAGGATTTCACAGTCTTTTGGTGCCACATCGATTGCGAGCATTGAAAGCAGGGGATTTATATTCGCTGGCTCAATAGCCAAAGATCTTTCTTTGCCCTTTATTCTTGCAAGAAAACCAGGCAAGTTACCCAATGAAACTTACATCAAGGATTTTGATTTAGAATACGGCAGTACCTCGATAGAAATCCAGAAAAATACCATGGTGAATGAGTCGGATAGAGTAGTAATCGTCGATGATCTAGTTGCAACTGGGGGAACAGCGATTGCTTGTTCTGAACTGCTTACAGAGAATTTCAATATAAAAAAAGAAAATATTTTGATACTGGCTGTGATTGATTTGCCTGATCTTGGTGGCAGTAAACTCATTGCTGATCAAGGATATGGAATCGAGACTCTCGTTAGTTATCATTGATAAATAATTTCTATGAAGTTCTATATATGAATCACCTNACTCTAAAATTATTGGTTCTACTTTCGTTGGTCATTANTCCTATTTTGGCTCAAACAAATAATCCTGATGGCAAAGAGATATTCAATATGAACTGTATCGATTGCCACCTCAATCAAGANTTAAAAGCTCCTAGCATTGATTCATTGAAGATGATGTCCCGAGAATCAATCATTCAATCAATGGAGAGNGGCATCATGAAANTGCAATCTTCTGGCTTATCTAAGCCCGAGATTAANGCCATTGCAGAATATCTTCAGCCGATCGCTCCATCTTTAAACACAAGNGGNTTTTGCTCAGGAGAGCTCTCTGTTGAAGCTGGNCCAAACTGGACTAGTTGGGGCAATTCACTGAATCAGAAACGTTTCCAGAAAGAATCTGTGAGCAGAATNAATCTTGGAAATATATCTAATTTAGNTCTGAAATGGGTTTTTGNAGTACCNGAAACAGGAAGGGTTAGGTCTCAACCNTCNATTGCTGGNGGATTATTGTTTTTTGGCAGCCAGTCAGGATTCATTTATGCTCTTGATGCTGANAGGGGATGCATGTGGTGGAGATACAAAGCAAAATCAGANGTNAGAAATGCAATTGCGATTGATCTCGATGAATCCAATCTTCCAAAGGACATCTATTTTGGAGACTTTGAAGGAAGAGTGTATAGATTGGATGCATTGTCCGGAGAGGAAAAGTGGGTCCANAAACCAAATGAACATCCTCTGACNACGATTACTGGATCAATTGTAATTTATGAAAATGACATTTTTGTCCCTCTTTCGTCTGTCGAAATAGTTACAGCAATCGATAAAGATTATGAATGTTGCACTTTTCGTGGAGGCCTGGTTGCCATGAATAAAANAACAGGTGAGATCANATGGAAATATCATACGGTTGATGAATCAATCNCNACTGGTTTCAATGATGCTAATACNCAGAACTTTGGACCCTCTGGTGTCCCNGTCTGGTCGAGTCCGACTATAGATGAAAAGAGAAGAAGGGTTTACATAGGAACAGGACAAAACTACTCCCCACCAGCTACCCTTATGAGCGATTCGATTATNTCTATTGANATAGAAAGCGGAAAAAGAGTTTGGTCATTTCAATCATATAAAGATGATATTTGGAATGGCTCATGTGTCAGAGATAGAGTCAATTGTGATTTTGATATTGGATCGAATTTTGACTTTGGAGCATCTCCATTGTTAATTTCAGATAAAAATAAAGGGGATTTAATTATTGCTGGCCAAAAATCAGGCATGCTTTATGCAATAGATCCAGATGAAGGGAGTGTGGTGTGGAAAAAAAGAGTGGGCAAAGGAGGGGAACATGGTGGAGTCCACTGGTCGCTCTCATCAGATGGAAGAAAAATTTTCGTTCCTATCGGTGATATCGGAAATCATCCGAAAGCAATAGGTGAGAGAAAATCAGGAATACATGCATTTGATGCATTCAGTGGTGATCCACTATGGAGTTATGATGCAGAGGATAAATGCGCTGAGAATTCTTTTGAGTGCTACAGCGGNTTTTCTGCAGCCATATCATCCACCGATGAAATCCTTTTTGCCGGCAACTTAAATGGCACCTTTTTTGCAATTTCANCAAGCAAGGGTCAGCCGGTTTGGGAGTTCAACACTCGAAGAGAATTTAAGACCATAAACTCATTTCCTGCAAATGGTGGGACGATGGATGCAACCGGTCCAGTCATTTCTAGGAAAATGATTTACATCAACTCAGGATATGGAGGATATGGTAAATTACCAGGCAATGCATTGATTGCGTTTGAGATCATTGATGAGGCTAACTAGATGACAAAAAATAAGATTAACAAATCAAGGAGAAGATTGATCCAGTCTGCAGGGACACTCCCCATTGCGGTCAGTGCGCCAATCTCATTGGGCGGTCANCATCAGGAAAATGAGCATAAGTCAGACGGATTAAATTTTGATGATNTTTATAGTAGATGGAAAACAGACTCAGCAAAATGGGATCTTCAAACCAAAAGATTTCCAGGTCAAAAGATTCATGCAGCAATGGGTATCGCAGATTTGGANTTCAAGACTGCCCCTGAGATCACAAAAGCAATCGAAAGCAGAATCTTGCATGAAAATTGGGGGTATATTCTGACGCCAGATTCTTATTATGAGTCAATCATNAACTGGCTNCAAAATAGGTATGGTGAGAAGATTGAAAGAGATCAACTTTTATTGGCCACAGGGGTTTTGCCATCCATCCAAAGTGCCATAAGAGCATTTTGCCCTAAGAACTCGAAGGTAGTTTTAAACTCTCCAGGATACAGTGAATTGTATGTCAATATTAGAAAGGCACATTGTTTACCCAATGAAAGCCCACTGATAAAGAAAAACGGCATCTATCATCTTGATTTTCAGGATCTTTCTAAAAGACTGAGTCAGGATGATGTGCACGCATTTCTTTTGGTCAANCCACANAATCCAACGGGGAATTGCTGGACTCAAAATGATCTAAAAAAGGTGGCAGAAATCTGTGAGGAAAAAGATGTCATGCTTTTTTGCGATGANATTCATTGTGATTTTATTGCCGATGAATCTAAATTTACCCCGGTTTATTCATTGGATACAGAGGCAGTTCATCNAAAGGCAGTGATTTTTAAATCAACNACAAAGTCATTTAATTTGTCTGCATTTAAAACCGGTTATGTTTACGCTCATGACACAGAAATAATCTCTAAAATCCGTGAAGCAGGCCATGTTGAATTTGCCAATACTTTGGGTGTGATCGCATCTGAGGTTGCATATAACCAATCCGGAGAGTGGCTGAATAAACTAAATGCTTACATCAATCAGAATATGTTATTTCTAGAGGACTACATCAAAAAGAATATACCTCTGATTAACTTTCGTCGACCCGAAGGTACATATCTTGCTTGGATAGACTTTGAAGACTGGATGAAAGCAATTGATGCGAAAATTAATGCAGAAAAGAGAAATGAAAGAGCAGGCGACTTCATGGAAAGACATTTGGTTGAAAGAGCTGGTATCCAATTGGGAAGAGGTTATCGTTTTGGTTCAGGAGGAGAAAAATATCTAAGGATGAATGTTGGAACATCAAGAATTCTAATAAAAGAGGCTCTTGATCGAATTAAGATGGCTGCAGACAAAATATGATATTCTCAACTTTCGAATAATTAACTCTAACGGAACCAATGATTATGAATATTAGATGTATCAGCCTTTTTGTTTTTTTGTCTTATTTTCTTTTTACCGATCTTGTATACGCAAAAACTGTTCTTGTAACAGGCTCAAACAGAGGAATGGGGCTGGAGTTTGTTATCCAATACGCAGAAAAAGGTTGGAATGTCATCGCAACCAGTCGATCCCCCTCGGATGACTTCGAGCTCATCGATTTAGCGAAGAAAAATCCAAAAATTCAAGTTGAGCAAATGGATGTCACAAATACTAATCAAATACAGATGCTCGCTAAGAAATATGAAAATCAACCCATAGACCTTCTTATCAATAATGCTGGAATGAGCGGTGATAGAGAGAAACAAGCTTGGGGCCAGATTGATCAAAATGAGTTTGAAAAACTAATATCAATTAATGTTTTCGGAGCTTTGAAGGTTACAGAAGCATTTGCTCAGAATATTTCTATGGGTGAGGATAAGAAAATCATAGCAATCTCAAGTGTGGCTGGATCAATTTCATCCATGGGCCGTCCATCGTCACTTCCAATTCTATCCATCAGCAAAGCCGCCTTGAANATGGCAATGAAGACAGTGGCTCTGAGACTAGAGGATCAAGATGCTANCGTTGTCTTGCTTAATCCTGGTGCGGTCGATACCAGAGCACTCAGGCAGGCTTTTGGCTTATCGCTTGAGGAGGCAGAAAAGGCAACCAGTTTTGATTACAAAGGTTACCCCACTGTATCTGCAGAGGCAGGTGTCAAACGATTAATCAACACCATTGAAAATATTGATTCGTCAAAAAATGGATCTTTCCTGAACTTCGATGGCAAAGAATTGCCTTGGTAGAGAAGGTCTTCATTTTTCCAGTTTGCTTGCAATCCCNACTAAGTTTTCTTCCAAAAGGTTTTTAAGATGCAAAACATTAGCGCCATCGTTGTCTGCAATGCTAAGAGAAATATTTCTTATCTTCCTAGATAAACGATTATTGCCTCCTTTCGCGATCTGACTATCAAATGTTGAGAGCAGCTCTTTGATGCTTTTTATCTCTTCATCGTCAATTGCTTNGAGTCTCTGTAATTGNTCTANATAAGACAAAGCAACAGCAGGACTGGCTGGCCAACTCATCGGTATTTGTTGNTGCGGATTGAATAAACGCTCAGGTCCTATCGCAGGATAAGCTAACTCAGCAGCAGCAATTTCATTTTCAGATAAATAATCGCTGGGNACTAGTTTAAATACATCGAGACCTCTAGTGATCTCAGTTCCATAAATCGTTCCCTCATAATAATAGACCGACCAGTAACCGCCGGTAATCAATTCATCCTCTAGGATTGGTCCCCGATCAAAGTAAGCAATTTCTATTGGATTGGACGAGTCTGTAAAATCAATCACAGAAATTCCACCTTGGTACCATGCCTGAATAAAGATATCTCTCCCAGGAACCGGGATAATGGCACCATTGTGAGCGACACAATTTTCTGTTTCTTTTTGTGGAGCTGGCATTTTGAAATGGCTTCTGAATTCCAATCGATCATCAACGATGTCATANATTGCATTCGCACCCCAATCCAATGGATCCCATGCACGACAACGAGGCATTCCTCCACCGCCCCATTCATCGGTAAATAAGACTTTAGTACCGTCATTATTGAAAGTCGCTGAGTGCCAATATGCAAAGCCTTTATCCGTGACATCATGAATTCTTTTTGGCTTATTTGGATCTCTTATGTCGAACAATATTCCATTTCCTGAGCATGCACCTGCAGCAAGCGATGCCGAGGGAAATACTGTTATATCATGACATTGATCTGTGATGTATGTTTCTTGCGTTTCATCTCCATGATCCCCTCCGCGCCATAGTCCAGCCAATACTCCCGTTTGTTGATCTGCAAAAACAGTTGGGCTATCAATAATTCTTGATTTTGATGGATCATCAATTGGTATTTCAATCACATCTATTCTAAATAAAGCAGTTCGATCATCCCCAGGGATATCTTTAAAACATTCTTCCATTTCCTCTTGATCTCGAACACTTGAAGTCCCAGAGTTATAGACTATGATTTTTCCATCATCATTCGGTCCTTCTACAATAGAGTGGGTATGAGATCCTCTGCATGTTTGGACCGCGCCCACTTGAATTGGTAATTTTGGATCAGAGATATCAAAAATCCTTATTCCTCGGAAGCGCTCTTCATTAGGTTCTGGATCAACGCCTTCCAGACCGCAATCAAGTCGACCTCTCATGTCTTGTACTGACATAACGAGGAGATTTCCAGCAATAGAGACATCTCCTTGACCACCAGGACAGACAACCGATGTCATGAGATTAGGGAACCCATTCTCTTCAAGCTGATAGATATTGAATCCATGGTAACTGCCAGCAACAAGAAGGTCGTTACCAAATGCCATGTCAGTATTTGAAAAACTTAACATTGGATATCTTTGGCTAGAGGCTATCGATTCAATGGACCTTTGTTGATCTTCCTCAGCATCACCTGATTCTTGGTCTTCAGGGTCTTCAATTCCTTTTTCCAATGGATTCTCTGGATCAAAAAATCCGGTTGGTTTTTTTAGTTCAGCAATCAGTTCTAAATTTAGTATCGCTGTGCCTGCATCAAAAACGCCTGCCTTTAGTCCTGCCCTGGGATCGTCTGAAAGACCGATTAAGATTCCATTCATTCTTTCAATTTCTATTTCTTGATCATTACCCAAGTCTGTAACGAATTCATAGAGTTGAGGATCATATGCTGAACCTGGAAATTCATATAATCTTTCAACCATATCTATCGCTCCGTCGTGATGCTTGATCATTAGGCTTAAATAAAGTCGATCAAAATCGATCGAATTTGAAGCTTCAAGTTGACTCATCTGCTCTGGAGTCGCCATTCCCATCATTTTATGATCATGCATATGATTATGCATTGCTGGATCTGGAATCGTTTGAGCCCTATCACTCAGCCAGGTTTTCATAAAGTTGATTTCATCGGTCTGAGACACATCTATTCTNCCAGCAAGACCTAATATGGTTTCATTATTTGTTCTTGCGGTTGCCATTTCCGACATAAGGAATGCTTGATAATGATGCACTATCATGCCCTGCATGAATTCTACATCCGCACTTGTATAGGATGAACTTGCAATGGCAATGGCTGTATCGGGATCCAGTTCCATCGTCGGTTCTCCTGGTGCACCGGGTTGCAGTATNGGTGCATTGGCACTCACATTAACCGATATTATTCCTAAGACGATTGAAACAAGAAATTTGTTGANGGTATTTTTTATAGATGTATTCATAATCTGATTTATTTTTAATTTAGTTATTTCAGAGATTTAATCTGAGAGAGAATCAATAGTAGACTTCATTTTATTCCACTTATCCTCTGTTATACTAAAAAAATAGTAGATTAACCAAGACAAAATTGGCCAATAATAAAACGTTTCTTAATTCTGTTAATCAGGTTTTCGATGAAGCCGCCGAGCTTCTCTCACTGCCTGATGATCTCGCGCTAAAGATAAAATTAGCAAACTCAATTTATAAAGTAAATTTTGGCGTACGCCTCAGAAAGAATTTATACACATTCACTGGGTATCGCTGCGTACATTCTGAGCACTATGAGCCTGTCAAAGGAGGTATTNGATATTCCTTAAGCGCAAGCCAAACAGAAGTAGAGGCGCTNGCAGCCTTGATGACATATAAATGTTCTCTCATGGATTTACCATATGGCGGATCAAAAGGTGCATTGATAGTAGATCCAACCCATTGGAAAAAAGATGAGTTGGAAAGAATTACAAGACGCTTTACCTATGAATTGGCAAAAAGAGACTTGATCCATCCCTCACAGAATGTTCCCGGCCCAGACATGGGAACCGATGAAAATGTGATGGCTTGGATGGCTGATGAATATCGACGATTGAACCCCACTGAAATTGACGCATTGGCTGCAGTCACTGGGAAACCCATTGCACTTGGAGGAGTTGATGGCAGAACAGAGGCCACAGGAAGAGGAGTCTTCTATTCAATTCTTGAGTTTTTAAGCAATGACAAAGACCGCAAAAGATCCAAACTGAGACCTGAACTAGAAGGACAAAGAGTGATTATCCAGGGATTTGGGAATGTGGGTTATCACGTTGCTGAACTCTTGTATGAATCCGGTGCAAAAATTATTGCGGTGATTGAAAGAGATGGCTCGGTGGTCAACAAGAAAGGAATTGATGTCTCAAAATTAAAGAAGTATTTCTCTAGAAAAAAAACGTTTGAGGGCTTTGACGGTTACTCGACTGCCAGAGGTCATTTCTTAAGCAAAGATTGCGATATATTGATTCCAGCAGCCACAGAAGGGGTTATTCACAAGGACAATGCGGCAAAGATCAAAGCAAAACTCATCGTTGAAGGGGGCAACGGACCTGTTACAGCGGAAGCAGACAAAATACTGCAACAAAATGGAATTGCAGTTATTCCAGATTTTTATGCCAATTCTGGCGGAGTCATTGTTTCATATTTTGAATGGGTAAAGAACTTATCAAAAATGCGTTATGGATTGATGCAGGAAAGGGATCAAGAAAAGAGACAAAGTAGTCTTGTTGACGCATTGGAGTCAATGACTAGCGAGTCATTTCCTTCCGATATGAAAGAGGGGTTTATCAAAGGCGCAAGTGAGATTGATTTGGTACGATCGGGTTTAGAGGAGAAAATGAGAGAAGGCTATCATGCGATTCATGACACCTATCATTCCGATAAGAGAATTAAAGATTTCAGAACAGCTGCAATGGTTATTGCGGTGAAAAAAGTTGCCGAGGCTTATAACTACATCGGCATTTGATTAANCCCATCTGGAGAACAACACAATGAAAAGACAAATCATTGCCATTGGTGGTGGAGGGTTTGGAAGAAATCCAGGTGAAGGGATCATCGAGCGTTACATCTTGGATCAATCAAAAAAAAGCAAGCCAAAGGTCTGCTTCATTCCAACCGCAACTGGCGATGATGAGGGGTATAAAGAAAGCTATTACTCAACATTTTCAATGTTTGATTGCGATCCAGTGCATTTGGATTTTTTCAAAAGAACCCCTGATTTAGAGCAACTGATCTTAAATCAAGACATCATCTTTGTCGGAGGAGGCAATACAAAAAGCATGTTGGCTGTCTGGAAAGAGTGGGGTTTGGTTGGTTTGCTTAAGAGTGCGTATGAGAGTGGAACAATTATGTGTGGAGTGAGTGCAGGTGCTATTTGTTGGTTCGATTCTGGGATCACCGACTCATGGGCTGAGGATCTAAAATTAATGGATTGCCTTGGTTTTGCGGAGGGCGTTTGTTGCCCTCATTTTGATGAAGAACCTGAGCGCAGGCCCACTGTTCATAAAATGATTAAAAACGAGACCATTGATTCTTGCATTGCCATCGATGGCGGTTGCGCTTTGCACTTGATCAACGAGACCCCTCATCACTCGATTGTTTTCTCAGAAAAAAAGAATGCATATCGTGTGTTTATGGATAACGATTCAATCAACGAATCTTCATTTTCATCAAAAAATATTTATTAAGAAACAGATGACTCAAAAACAAAAGATTCAATTGCTTGGATATTCCGGGTTGATTCCTTTTGTGATGCTCCCGATATTCGGTTTATTTGAGAAAGAAGAAACGAAATCTTTTTTCGAACCACCAGTAATTTTTTCTATATACAGTTTATGCATTTATACTTTTTTGACTGGGAGCATTTGGTCAATGAGCATCAAAGAGAGAAAAGAACCGTCTTATCCCATACTTTTATTTTTTCTCCCTCTATTGATCGGAACTGGATTTTCCTTTTTAATCAATCCGAATGCTTCTTTGATTCTTGCATTGCTCTGTTCATTTATGCTCGTATACACTTATGAAGCAAAAACTTTTGAGCAAGAAAATTTTTACAAACAAATGAGATTTAGACTCACAGTCATTGTTATCATTTCACACATCGGGATTTTGATCACAAATTAGAGGAATGATATGCAACCTTTTGTATTGTTTAGCTTCTCTCATGTAATCAGCATTATTGCTAGTTATGTGATCATTGCTTTGATCTTATTTTGGATCAGCCACCAATCCAATGAAATCAAGAAGAATGCCGAAGTCTCCATCGGAGTCTTGCTGATCACTCACTACTTTATGCAGTTCTTTCATGCAGTCAGTTTTGATTTATCTTGGCAGGAGATCATTCCTCTTCATATGTGCGATTTCTCTAAACTTTCCATAGGTCTTTATCTGTTGGGTTACGATAAAAGATTCTTTCACTGTGCTTTCTTTTGGGGAATCATCCCAGCAAGCATGGCATTGCTAACTCCTGCATTGACTTATGCATACCCACATCCCGAATTCATTAACTTTTACTACGGACACGGACTGATTCTTCTTGGTGTAGGCTTGCCAATTTTTGTCACAAAAGAAAGACCAAGATTTACGGACTTTGTCTTTGTGGTTAAGATTACATTGGTAATGACGGCGATCATCTTCGCTTTAAATCACCTCTTGGGAGATGGTGCAAACTTTTGGTATTTAAAAGACAAACCGAATGGGGATACAATCATCAATTTCTTCCCATCGGCGCCGTTTCATATTCTTGGATTGATTCCAGCAGCTATTCTGGCCTTCTATTTGACATATTTGCCGTATCAACTGAAAGATAAATTTACTAGGAATTAATCGAGATCTAACTTCAGCTTAGAAATCAACACGCCGTTTTCGTCAGAGTAACACCAATATCCAGGTTTGATAAAGACATCATCAATTTCGATGTCTAGGTTTCTCATGCCTTGATCTTTCTTCTCGCTTTTTCTTGGACAAGCCCCAAGTGCCATGACTCCTATATCAATGCCTCTCAAAATCTCAATGTCTCTTACGAACCCATTGATGATGATGCCTGACCATCCATTGTCTTTGGCCATTTGAGCCAAGAGATCTCCTAGAAGTGCACAGTTTTTTGAAGATTCACCGTCAACAATTAAAACACCAGATTCTGATGACTTACTAAGTTCGCTCTTAACAAAGCTGTTGTCCTCAAAGCATTTTATGGTTTGAATTTTCCCGTGAAATGTTTTTTTACCACCAAAGTGTCTGAATTTAGTCAGAGTCTGAGACTCTGGATAAGCATCAATGATGTCGGGAGTGGATAACATCTGTTAATATTACCAAAAATTCATTCATTTCGGAGAGAGTAGATGGCATTTACAGAGTATAAAGTGATTCACGTTATGGAAGGCGGTCTGGGTACAGTTCTGCTTGGAAGTTCGGGTCTCCCATTAGAGAAACTTGAAGTCACTCTCAACAGGGAGGCGGCCGATGGATGGCAAGTTGTCTTTCAGGTCATCGAGAATCGAAGATTCCTGCTTTTCTGGAATCGCGAGACCGTGATAGTGACATTAGGCAGATAGAGCAGACATGTTTGAAGGATTAAAATTAAATAAGGATTTGGTCGAGTATCAAAATCAACGTTTAAAAAAAAAGGTCAACGACCTCACCGAGGATCAGAGGAGGGATTATTATAATCTTTTGGCCCCTGCATTAAAGGATCACGATACGTATGCCGTTTTGAATTATGTTCTAGTGGCTGGACTTCACCACTTTTATCTTGGCAAGATTCTAAGAGGCTCAATCAATTTAGTCATTCTAATAACAGGGATCTCATTGATACTTTTCACGAAATATGTATTTGTTGGAACGCTTTTGATTGTTTTTATTCTGATCACAGAGCTTCTTGCTCTTTTCAGATCTCAGGTGATTGTTATGAATCATAATAATCAACTCTCAGAAGAGATACTTGAATCAATATCCAAGGATTAATTCTCTAACTCGACAAGCTTTAATAGATTTTCAATCTCGTTTTGCGTCAAATACTTGTATTGACCTTTTTTAAGATTCTCCGGCAGTTTGATTGGACCAAAACCGATTCTAATGAGCCTATTCACTTGGATNGATTGAGACTCCCAAAGCTTTCTTACCTCTCTGTTTCTTCCAGAATGGAGCGTCACTCTAAACCAATTATTCATGGCATCAGATTGCTTCTCAATTGGTGTCANCTTATCAAAGCTGGATTTTTTTCCATCAAGAAGTGCACCATTTAGTAAGTTCTGAATTTGAGACTTTGTGGGCTTTCCAAAAATTCTACATAGATATTTTCTCTCAATCATTGAGCTGGGATGAGATAGTTTTTGTACCAGATCCCCATTGTTTGAAAAAACCAATAATCCCGATGTATTGACATCCAGTCTTCCAACCATAATCCACTTTCCCTTCTGCCTATCTGGAATCGATTGGAATACACTCCTATTGGTTTCTGTTTCTATTGTTGAACAGATCTCACCCGTGGGCTTATGATAGATCAAGATATCTGTCTTCGATTTTAAATTGACAAGTTCCCTCTTTTTATTGATAAGAAGGACATCTCCGTGTTGNAGAATATCGTCGTGTTTTGCATTCTTAGAGTTAATCAAGATTGAATTATCGCTAATGAAATCAGAAGCTTTTCTTCTTGAGCAGTAGCCTGCATTTGAAAGGTATTTTTTAAGTTTTATTTTTGGATTGAAAGACACTTGTTTCACCAAGGGAGAACATAAACATTTTTATAGAGGTTAACAAAAATCAATCACAAAATATCATGATAAAAAAAACCCTCCGCATGGGAGGGTTTTTTTAAAGACAATATTAGGATCAATTCACTGCTTTACGTCGCGATGTAAATCCTTCTTTAGTGACCGATGATCTCACTGATTTCATGACATTGCATTTGCCTTTTTTTTCGTCAATGCTAAAAGCAACTGCTCCATATTTATCAGCAACTTTTTTGCATGTGTCGGTTGAAGTTGTATTTTTCACTTTGACTATTCTGCCATAAATCGCAGTACCTTCTTCAAGTGATGACCAGTTTTCAGCTGAAACAACAGCAGGCAACAAAAGAAGAGCAGCAAGATTTAATCTCAATAAGATTTTCATTTTTTTACTCCTTAATTAGGTTCTATTTATTTATTAGGGGTTGGTTGTTCCGATATATATTCTCCTTCCAGAGTAAATCTGGATTTAAGGATGATTTAACGGGTTTTAATTTGAGAGACTGTATAGCTACTCGCTGCAAATTTCTCACAAGCAATTATATATTTTTTTTCTTATCTTTTATGAAAGAATTATGAAGTTTTTAAATGCGATGAAAATCTCGATNTATTTTTTTTCAATTGATANGAAAACTTCGTCAATATTTTGTATTCTGAGATGAGTCATTAAGATCTTTTTTAAACAAAATAAAGACAGGAGATGAGTTATTCATGCATGAAGTGCCATTTCAGCTTTTTGGAATACAGCATATTCTTACTTTAGTCATAAGCTTTTCTTTTATTATTTTGTTGCCTTTTTATTTCAAAGATAAATCATCAGAAACAAAGAAAATGATGGGCGTGTCTTTATCTGCCCTAATCGTCGTACATACATTTGATTCAATGTTAAATACCTTTACATTCAATCATGCTTGGCAAGAGGCTTTTCCTCTCCATATGTGTGATCTATCGGCTCTGTCCATCGCGTATTATTTTATTTCAAGAGAGAAAATATTTTTNAATTGTGCATATTTTTGGGGTTTGGGGGGCGCGAGCATGGCGCTTTTAACACCAGATGTTGATTTTGCNTTTCCCAGCGGNGTATTCTTCCCTTTTTTTTGGGGCCATACACTGATCTTGTTGGCGGTGTCTTANGCCATTGTTGCTCTTCNTCAGCGACCCTTTCTAAGGGATGTTCATAGGGTGATTGGAATGAGTATCATGCTCATGGTGATCATCTATTTTATTAATCTATTGCTAGGCGAAGGAGCAAACTTTTGGTATCTAATGGACAAACCGGATGCAGATTCTGTCATGAACTACTTCCCTGATCCCCCCTTTCATATGACGGTTGTTATTCCAATCGCGATAGCGTTCTTTTATTTGCTTTACCTTCCCTTTTGGATAAAGGATAGGATTTCAAAAGATTGATTCTTTATATTTGGACAAGGATAATGTCTCAAGGATTTTAAGGGGAAAGATGAACATTAAGCCATTAAATGTTTTAGGAGCTGAGGTCAGTGATATTGAACTGAAATCAATCACTAATGAGCACTCAGTCAAAGAGATTCAAAAAGCAATTGATGAATANAAGGTCCTTTTTTTTCGTGGACAAAATCTTGATGGCAATGAATTAACAAACCTTGCAAAACTTTTTGGACCACCTTTTGTTCAGCCGGCTTTGTCTGAAAAATATAAAGATCTTCTGGTGATCGAAACCAATAGTGAAAAGCCTCCTTATTTAAATACATTTCATCAAGACATGACAGGCCTAGNGGAGCCCCCAGCACTTTTCTTTCTTGAAGGCGTCATAATTCCAAAGAAAGGAGGAGACACCATTTGGTCTTGCAACGAAACCGCTTATGAATCATTGTCGGCATCGATGAAAGAATTCCTTGATTCTTTGAGTTGCACGCATAGTTTGCTCTTCTATTACGAGCCAATCTTTTCTAAATGGGAACATGGCCAGGAAAAGAAAAATGAATTTCAGAGAGATTTTCCTCCCGTATCCCATCCACTTGTAAGAACTCATCCTCACACAGGAAAGAAATCTCTTTTTGTAAATAAGTTTTTTACAGAATCAGTCGATGGCTTGGAGGAGGGTGAAAGCCAAGCATTGTTGAGTTTTTTGTATGGTGTTATTGAGAAACCTGAGTTTTGTGTGAGGCTTAAGTGGGAGACAGGAACAGTTGCTGTTTGGGACAACCGATGCACTTCACACTATGCTGTTGCTGATTATTACCCTCAGACACGAAGGTTGCAAAGATCTGCAGTTGCAGGTGAAAAAGTGTCTTAGAATAATTCTCTGATTAAAAGTTTTTATTTTTACTGCATTTTCTAGAGCAATACTTAACTTCATTCCAAACCATTGCCCATTTCTTTCTCCAGTTAAATGGTCTGTTGCAAACTGGACAGAGCTTTGAAGGAAGGTTAGATTTCTTCATCTTTCAATATTGCTGATAAAAAATTCTGAGCACTTTCATTTACTAAACTCAATTGACTGTCTGGCATATTATTCAAGTTTCTATACGCCAGTCCAAGTCTTGTATTTGAGGACAGTTTTTTTCTATTCCTATCTAGGAAGTTCCAATAAAGATAGTTAAAAGGACAAGCATTCTTTCCTACCTTTTCTTTAACATCATAGTGACAATCTTTACAGTAGTTAGACATTCTATTGATGTAAGCACCGGAGGATGCATAAGGCTTTGAGGCCATGATTCCACCATCAGCAAATAACGCCATCCCCGAAACATTGGGTAATTCAACCCATTCGTAGGCATCTGCATACACCGAGAGAAACCACTCATTCACCTCTTTTGGTCTGATGCCTGCGATGAGAGCAAAATTCCCAAGTATCATCAATCTCTGTATGTGATGAGAATATGCATTATCTTTTGTATTCTCGATGCTTATTTTTAAGCAATTCATTTTTGTTTTGGTATTCCAATAAAAAGAAGGCAGTGGAACTTCAGCAGCAAGATCATTTAGAGCTCGATAATTAGGCATTTTTAGCCAATAAAGGCCTCTTACATATTCCCTCCAACCAAGTATTTGTCTTATGAAGCCTTCAACAGAGTTGATCGGTGCTTTTGATTTATGAAATGCTTTTTCTGCGAGTTCAATGCATTCTTTGGGCAAAAGCAAACCATTGTTTAGATACATGCTCAGATGACTATGGAATAACCAGGGATCTTCCGCATTCATCGCATCCTGATAATCACCAAAATAAGTGAGCCTTTCTTCTATAAATTGATTCAGTGCTTTAAGAGCTTCATATCTTGTTACCCCAAATATAAAGTCACCAGTGCTTCCAAAATGGTCTGGGAACTCATTATTGACAAGATTGATTACATTCTCAGTCTCTTTATCAGGAGTACACGAATAGTTCTTTGGTATCGAGACCTTTTTGGCCAGTGGTTTTCTATTATTTTTATCAAAATTCCAAGCACCACCCTCTGGTTTTTCACCGTCCATCAAAACATCATATTTTTTTCTCAACATCCGATAGAAGAATTCTAGTCTTAACTCCTTTCTTCCTGTTGCCCATTCTTCAAATTCTTGCTTGTCGCACATGAATAGATCATTCTTTCTAATTTCAACATCACGCCCTATAATCTTTTGCCATTGCTTAATAGATTTCATTTCATCGTATGATGATGATTCTGTGACAATGACTCTATCAATGCCTTTTTTACCAATGAGATCTAAAATTATTGATGCATAGCTATCTTCATTGTTTGGGTCATTGAGCTTCAGATAGTTTATTTTGAAACCCAATGCATCCATCTCAATACCAAAGTGTCTCATGCAAGATATTTGATAGACGATTTTCTTCTTATGATGATTATTATCATTGAAGTTTTTTTTCAATTCGCAGATTAATATTTCATCAAGATCTTTATTAAAATCATTCAGTGAGCTGATTTCTTGATTGAGTTGATCTGCAAGGATTACACAGAGATTTCTCATTTTTTCTTTTTGATTTGACTGAATGATGACAATGCGTTTTCTCTTGATGCTTTGAGTTCAACAATTGGATAAGGATAGGTTTCCCCCAGCTTGACGCCTGCAACATCCAATATTTCCTCGGGCGCTTCCCAGGGGTTGAATAAATATTTGTCTGGCATATTAGACAGTTGAGGTAAGTACCTTTTGGTGTATTCGCCATCTTTATCAAAATCTTGTCCTTGCTTTACTGGATTAAAGATTCTGAAGTAGGGTGCTGCATCTGCACCTGTTCCTGCGACCCATTGCCAACTGGCAGTGTTATTAGCAAGGTCTGCATCCACCAGACAGTCGTTGAACCAATCTTTTCCATAGCTCCAGTGTGTGAGGAGATTCTTCACCAAGAAAGAGCCGACTATCATTCTCACTCTATTATGCATGTAGCCGGTTTCCCATAGCTCTCTCATTCCAGCATCGACAATTGGATAACCGGTTTCACCAGATTTCCATGATTGAATGAATACTTCGTTGTTGTCCCATGGAAATGCATCAAAGTTTTTATTTAAGTTCTCCTCAAGCATAAAAGGAAAGTGATGGATCAGATAGTGTGAAAATTCTCTCCAACCAAGTTCACTGCAGAAGTGATCTATATTCTTGTTGTCTCCCATTGCTCTTGCTTTGAACCATATTTGATTGGGTGAGATTTCACCAAAATGTAGATGAGGAGACAAACGAGATACGAAAGCTTTGGCTGGAAAATTTCTTCCTTCTTTGTAATTTTGAATTCCATCCTCAAGGAAATGATTCAATCTTCTCATTGCCGACTCTTCTCCCATGCTCCAACACGATTCAATTTTTTCCCTCCAACGATGATTGGGCAAAAGGTTGAGCGCACTCAGAGTAGTTTCTTCTTTAGCATTGATAAAATTGTGTTTGGTTCTAGGCAAGGGTTCTCTCGGTGTCGATTCGGACTTCATGCATCCTTTTCTATAAAAAGGAGTGAAAACTTTGTAAGGCGTTCCATCATTTTTGAGAACAGATTCGGGTTCCCATAAGAGAGATCCATTGAATGAATGATGCTCTACACCATTTTTCTTAAGCAGGTCGATTAATTCACTGTCTTTATTGGATTGCTTGGGTTCAAAAACTTTATTCCAGTAAATCGCATCTATTTTTTCTGAATTGATCAGCCTCATAATTTCATCGATTGTATTTCCCTGAATGAAATAGAGTTTCCCACCAAGAGATTGATTCAGTTTTTCAAGAGAGTGATGAAGCCATACTTTTGATGCCTCACCCAGATTCTTAGCATCGTGTGTATCGAGAATAAAAACTGGCAATACGTCCTTCTCTGATGCTGCATACAAAGCTGGATTATCTGCCACTCTTAAATCATTTCTGAACCAGTGAATTGCTCTCATGTTTAGTCGCGTCTATTTAATTTCATGTGGTATTCGCATCGATTTAAAGTTGTGTTTCAAATATTTTTAACAATTTACATCGATCAATACATAATTGTAAGATTAGTGACTCTTTATTGAATACCTATGAACGAATACAAAGAATTAAAAAATTTTTTATCTCGAATCNAAAAATTGAGTGANGGATACCGNAGTAAAGCTGCTTCAAAAAGGCATGAGAATGGTTACAGGACTGCCAGNGAAAATCTAGATCATTTGGTTGATGGGGACAGCTTTATTGAATTTGGGGCTTTTGCTGTTGCGGCACAAAGATCACGCAAAGACTATGATGCATTACAAAAAGAAACTTCTGCAGATGGTGTTATTACNGGATTTTGTGAAATCAATTCAGATNCAGTTGGCAAAGACAATGCCAATGCAGTAGCCATAATTTATGATTACTCAGTCCTTGCTGGAACACAGGGCTATTTTCATCATCAGAAACTGGATCGAATNATAGACAGGGCGAAAAAATATTGTTTGCCCGTGGTGATTTTTACTGAAGGTGGAGGAGGCAGGCCTGGAGATGTGGATGTCAAAACTCAGATAGCAGGATTGAATGTGCCCACTTTTTCGAAATGGGCAAGTCTGACAGGGTCTTCATTGAGAATCGCAGTCAATAATGGATATTGTTTTGCTGGAAANGCTGCATTATTTGGAACTGCTGANTTTAGGATTGCTACTGAAAAATCATGGATTGGGATGGCTGGTCCAGCGATGATCGAAGGCGGAGGTCTGGGCAAACATGACCCGACTGATATCGGACCCTCAAAGATGCATGAAATGAATGGCGCCATCGATTTTTTAGCAAAAGATGAAGAAGAAGCGACCGATGTTGCTAAGAAGTTGCTAGCTTATTTCCAAGGCAATCAGGAACNCTTTGAAGTNTCNGAGCAAAATCGATTAAGAGAATTGATCCCTGAGGATAGAAAATGGGGNTATCCAATCAGAGACATCATAGAAGTTATTTGCGATGAAGGATCCTTTCTGGAGCTGAGAAAACATTATGGCAGAAGTATTGTCACTGGATTTTTTAGGTTGGAGGGNAAGCCNTTCGGNCTATTGGCGAGCGATTGCCAGCAGNTGGGCGGCGCAGTGGATGCAAATTCAGCAGAGAAGTCAGCAGAGTTTTTGACATTGTGTGATGAGCACAGTATCCCCATGATTGCTNTGGTGGATACGCCGGGATTCATGGTGGGACCTGAGAGTGAAGAAGAATCTGCAGTGACTCGGATGAGTAAGCTGTTTAAGGCTGGATCCAAATTATCCGTGCCTNTGGTGGCTATTTACCTCAGAAAAGCATATGGCTTAGGGGCCATGGCGATGGTNGGNGGCAGTTTTTATGAGCCAATATACTCCGCCTCATGGCCNACGGGTGAGTTTGGNGGAATGGGATTNGAAGGCGCTGTTCAGCTTGGATTTAAAAAAGAANTGGATGCGGTTAAGGATCCAAAAGAACGTGAAAATCTATTTGATCAGTTGGTTGCNTCTGCTTATGAAAAAGGAAAAGCAATTGAAGCTGCAGCACATCTAGAAATCGATGCTGTGATAGATCCAGCAGACACAAGAAAAATAATTCTCAAAGCATATAATAACTATAAAAAAGGAAGCAATACTCAATGAGCTCAAATCAAATAGGGAATTTTTTAAACTCTTGGACAGATGGTGTCATAGAAATAGGAAGAGTCTATGTTGAAGGAGGTGATTATGAAAAATGTGCTGAGAAATTTATATCGTCACATTATGCCTTTGATAACGAGGAGACCTTGTTCAAGCCTACCTTTACAAAAGAAGTCATATTTAGGAACTCAAAAGAGTTAGCTTTGTCCTACTTTACTGGAGGCGATGTTGCTGAAGACAATGGATTTGCACTAAAACCATGGGGAAATATCAGTTTGGAGGAGCTTCATACCATTGAAGAAAATAATTTAATTGTTGCCATGGGTATTCTAAATCTGAAACCCGTCGATGAGGAAGAAATGACTATGTTAGCTTTTACGTTCCTGTTGGTTCATATCGATGACTCGCTTAAGATAAAAGTGCATCATTCTTCACCGATTTGATTGCTCGCCTCGTTCATTATGAAGATCAAGATGTTTCAAGTGGATGCTTTTACCAGTGAATTGTTCTCAGGTAATCCTGCTGCTGTCTGTTTATTGAATGAATGGCTTTCAGATGAGCTTATGCTTTCTATTGCATCTGAAAATAACCTATCAGAGACAGCATTCCTAAATTTATCAGATGATCCAATTGGAATACGATGGTTCTCTCCCTTAAAGGAAGTGGGTTTGTGTGGTCATGCAACACTTGCTGCATCAAGGGTGTTATTTGATCATCCAGACTATCAATCCAAAGATCAAATCATATTTAAATCAGGCAGAGGGCCTCTCAGCGCTCGGATCAATGATGAGATGATTTTTTTAGATTTCCCAATCGACGAACCACATCTTCAAGAATTTTCTGAATCAGAGAAGCTTTTTGGTTACGAGTCCAGAGCCGTTTTTTGTGGTCAAGACGATTACTTATTTATATTTGATGATGAAAAAATAATCACTGAAATAAAGCCAAATTTTGAGTTGTTATCTCAATTAGATAAACGAGGCGCAATCATAAGTGCAAGAAGTGAAAATTATGATTTTGTTTCGAGATGCTTTTTCCCAAATTATGGGATTGATGAAGATCCAGTAACTGGTTCTGCGCACACACTGCTGGCTCCATATTGGTCACTTGAACTGAATAAAAAAGATTTGATAGCAAAGCAACTTTCAAAGAGAGGAGGCATATTGCATCTCACAGTTAATGATGATCGGGTAAATATAGGNGGCAGAACATCGGTTTTTCTNAAAGGCGAAATCATTCTTTGATAATCCNAACCCCTTTTTTGATTGCTTTTTTTTACNTCAAGGATTAGTTTCAATTGATNATTAGGCAAAGCCTNTAAGGCAAATTAAAATTAAGTACATGGAGTAGAAATCATGAAAAGTAAAATATTAATATCGTTCTTTGTTCTGTTTTTATCATCAGAACTCTTTTCTCATGAAGGAGGGCACTCAAGATACAGCAATGAACAGATTATCGAAATCGCTATGTCAGCTGCACCCTCAAATGTCAGCAATAATGCAACCATTATCTCTCATGATGGGACACTTTTGAGAGATGGAGATAATGGATGGGTATGCATGCCAGGTACTCCACCGAATGAAAATGTAAATCCAATGTGCGTGGATCCTGCTTGGCAAAAATGGCTTCAAGAATATATGAAAGGCTCGCTTGGTATGTCATATGAATATGATCCCAATCAGGCCACTTTCGGGATGTCATATATGCTTGTGGGAGATGTTCCTGTCGATAATAACGTACCATTCAATACAGACAGCAGTAACGGTGTCTGGGTTGCAGAAGGCCCTCATCTAATGTTGTTGCTGCCGCAAGAGCTTCTCAAAGACTTGCCAACTGATCCATATGCTGGCGGACCTTATGTCATGTGGGAAGGCAGCGAGTTTGTTCATGTTATGGTGCCTTTAGAAGTTACTGAACCATTAGATTAGGTAAAACCCTATTTTTTGAGTTTAAATTCGTATATCGGATTTGGAGTATTTTCTTAAATGCTTCAGATTCTGATTGAACAGAAAGGGGGAATAAAGATGAATACAAGAACAAAATTTACGTGGATGATATTTTCATGTTTCTTCTCATTGATGCATTTCAATGTCGATGCAAAGACCTTGATACACGCTGGGAAACTTATTGACGGTAAATCCGATCAAGTCTACTCGAGAATGAGCATTGTGATCGAAGGCAATTTGATTGAAGATGTGAGAGAAGGTTTTTTGTCTGCCAATGATTATGAAAAATACATCGATTTAAGCAATCATACAGTCATGCCTGGGTTGATGGATATGCATGTGCATTTTGGCGGTGAGTATCAATCCAAGGCTGAAGCACCTCTGAAAGTAGAAAGAGAAATGGAAGCAATACTGGCAACTCAACATGCTGTTGTCACATTTAAGTCTGGTTTCACAACTGTAAGGCAAGTGGGGGACAGCGGTTTGGTTGCAATCAGCCTAAGAGACGCAATCAATGCAGGCAAAGTTGTTGGACCGAGAATATTTGCTGCAGGTAAAACCATTGCTACAACGGGTGGACATGCTGATCCAACAAACGGTAAGGCCCTTTATGACTACTCTTATCCAGTCCCTGAACAAGGAGTGGTCAATGGACCTTATGAGGTTTATGCAGCTGTGAGACAACGCTATAAAGATGGCGCAGATGGCATTAAGATCACGGTGACGGGGGGTGTTCTAAGCCAGGCAAAATCGGGCGACAACCCTCAATTCACACAAGAAGAAGTTGACGCAGTTGTCAGTGCAGCAAAAGATTATGGAATGTGGGTGGCGGTTCATGCTCACGGAGCTGAAGGCATGAAGCGAGCAATCAAAGCCGGTGTTGATTCAATTGAGCATGGAACATTTATGGACGATGAAGCCATGGATCTGATGATTGAAAATGGCACTTATTATGTGCCGACCATTTCAGCTGGGGAATTTGTTGCTGAGAAAGCAAAGATAGATAATTTCTTTCCTGAGATCGTAAGACCAAAAGCGGCAAGTGTCGGCCCTCAAATCAGTGGCACATTTAAGAAAGCATATGAGCGAGGTGTCAAAATTGCATTTGGAACGGACGCAGGTGTTCAGAAACATGGAACAAATTGGAGGGAATTTGTCTACATGGTTGAAAACGGTATGTCTGAGATGAAAGCCATTCAATCAGCCACAATGGAGACTGCTAAATTACTCAGGGTCGAAGATAAACTCGGATCCATTGAGGCAGGCAAGTTTGCAGATTTGATTGCAGTTAAAGGTAACCCGATCGAGGACATTAGTATTCTTGAGAATGTCGAAGTGGTTATAAAGGATGGTTTGGTCTACTGAATATTTGTGAATTAGAAATGAAAGTTAAGAATAAATTAAAACCAAATGCTATGGCCATGGCAGGTTTTCTGATCGGAGACACAAAGTCGAGTATAAGAATGGTCAATTTATTAAAGTTTAGAAAGAAAGCATCTTATGAAGACGGAAGAGAGACAGATCTCACGGGTGAAGAAGCATATAAAATTTATGCTAAAGATGTGAGTACGATTTACTTGCCAAAAGTTGGAGGTAAGATTATTTTCTCAGGAAGGGTCAGTAGGCTTCTCATCGGTGAGGTTGAAGATCTATGGGACATGGTTGCCATCGCTGAGTATCCAAATAAAAAAGCAATGTTAAAGATGATATCGGACAAAGGTTACAGAGAATCTGAGAAGCATCGATCGGCTGGTCTTGAGGGTCAACTCAATATCGAGACCATGTCTTAGAAAACATTAAGATTTGGAAATCGATTCACAATCTCTTATGAAGCTTGCATACGAGCAGGCAGAAATCAGCGAATTAAATGGTGAAGTACCAGTTGGTGCATTGTTTTTCGATGAGGGTCAGGTAATAGCAGTATCTGGGAATGTGAGCATTGCCAATCATGATCCTTCAGGACATGCTGAAATTGATGTATTGAGAAAAGCAGCAAAGATTAAGAAAAATCACAGAACAGGAGGAACATTGGTGGTGACTTTAGAGCCTTGTGTGATGTGCATGGGAGCCATCATACAAGCAAGAGTTGATAGATTGATTTTTGGTGCATATGATCCACGATCAGGCGCTGCAGGTTCTGCCTTTGATCTTTCTAATTCTTCAAAGTTAAATCACAAAGTCAATGTGATCGGAGGAGTAATGGATAAAGAATGCAAGGCATTGATGCAGAACTTTTTTAAATCCAGAAGGAAAAACTAATCTTAATCAGAGAAGTTTGAAAGGAATGCCAAGAATTCTGTTCTTTTACCACCGGTGTCAATTTCGCCAGAGGCCACACTCATGATTGGATTCCTTACTCCTGCCAGTGCTTCTTTAAAGACTTGTTCACTGGTGCTTATTTGAATATCACAATTTGCATTTTTAGATGATATTTCTGCTATTCCATTTCTTAAAGTGATCGTTTTAATCACTCCAGAGTCAAAGTCAAAACACACTCTTTTTTTCATGCCTATTGTTTTTTCTGAGTTAAGCCTTACCGAGAGAATATCAAAAAACATATCGATGGATACCTCACTCAATAGCTCACTTGTCTGGGGAAGCAAGGGTTGGGCTTGATAATCATCATTCAATTCATTGGCCGAACTTAAAAAATAATTTCTTTTGTTTGGATTCGTTGCACGATCCCCAATATATTGGATTGCCTCTTGCCTCAATTCTTTAGTGGAATCATTTTTATAGTTCAATGTCAGTAAACTATCACTCAGTTGCAATGCCCACTGCATGTCTTTTGATTCAACAGCTTGCTTCAATGCCAAAAAAAGATCTTCCTCGCTGCCCGATAACATCACAAGTCTTTCTGCATAATCTTTTGAGGACAGTGGATCCAAATTTGAAACATTTCCATCAAACCAACCAAGATAACCATTGAATATGCTCTTCACTGACCATCGAATAGTGCCATAAAACTCTCTAACAAAGGGTGATTGTGAAACTTCTGAAGGTAATTCGATGAGATTAGAGATTTCATCGGCGGAATAGCCCTTATTCATTAGCCGAATGGTTTGATCGTGCACATATTGTATGGCATCTCTATAGATGGTGAGTGTTTCCATGACATCAGACCCGCTCAGTGGTTTCGTATGACTCGGCAATAAATATTCAGGCTTTAGTGTTCTCATGTGATCAAGACTTCTGATCCAGCTTTTTACATCTCTATGAGGCGTTCCTCGGATTGTATAGAGATTTGGAAAAGTTCTGTAAATATTATCGCCAGGCATCAAGGCTTTTTGTTTTGGCAGCCATACAAACAATTGGTCATTGGTTTCTCCTGGAGCATGATAGAGCTCAATTTCTATGCCTGAGATATTAATTTTTAGTTCATCACCAAAGGTGACAGTTGGCTTGATGTAACCAATCGGGCTTTGGGAGACACCCAAATATGGTCCAATACCCACATTAATCACTTCATCCGATGGGAGTTCAGTTCCAAACATTCTTGAGCTTCTTTTGGAAATGATTGGATTTAAGATACCCATGATTCGTTCAACATAGTGGCTGGTTGATTCGTGAGCGATAACCATGGGCTTTTCTTCATTTAGATTATAGTAATACGCAGCACCGAAGGTATGATCCCCATGATTGTGAGTATAAATAATAGCGGATATTGGATTTGAATTGATTTTTCTAAAGTGTGAATAAACTTCTTCAGCCTCTGCAACACTGTCTGATGCATCGATGATAATATTTCCATCAACTCCTTCAACCATGATCGAATTAGCAATGCCATAGCCAACTGCAATATGCAGACCATTCTCAAACGAGTAGACTCTTTTCTCAAATTCTTTTGTGTGTTCGATCAGGTCCTCTAAAACGACCAAATCAATTTCACGGTTCTGGTCGTCTCCAGAATCAGAACAAGCAGAAAGCATGACGAGGAGTATAAGTAGATAAGGTTTTTTCATAGGTATGCAAAAATTGATATCTGCTTGATCATAAACATTAATCAACCTTATGAAAACTTAATATGTTTATTTAACGCCTCTTTGATTGAGCGATTTTTTCAAAATCTAAATTCTTGAATTTAAATGTATTTGCATCAACCAACTGTTCATCAACTGCCTTTATCCAGTCATAATGCATTCCAAGTTCATCATTTATTGGTGGAGAGATTTCAAAAATAACCGAATATTTCTCATCAATTCTTCCAGGCAGTTTGATGTTTTTTGCATAATGCAGATTATCGGACATATTGACATGAGGAGTCAGTTTATGAGTGACCGA
>NZHF01000018.1 GCA_002691305.1 Gammaproteobacteria bacterium
AAAGCCTTTATTATGCCTTGGATACGGCAAAGTTAATGGCTTACTCTTATGAAAAAACCAAATCAGATCAGAGCTAAGAAACATTTAAGCCAGAACTTTTTGACCGATGAAAATATCATCAACAAGATTATCCAATGCTTTGATCTAAGGGAGGATGACCATGTTGTAGAAATTGGTCCAGGATATGGGTCAATGACATTCCCCATAATAGAAATTATTGGATCGATTGATGTAATTGAGGTGGACAAAGATCTTGTCAACTATTTGAATGAAAATGATGATCAAGAATTGGTGAATGTGATCCAAGCAGATGCTTTGAACTATGATTATTCAATGCTTAGAAAGAAAAAGCCAATGCGATTGATTGGGAATCTGCCCTATCATATTTCAACACCTATCCTGTTTCATTTGCTTGGTTTTTCTGAATGTTTTCAGGATTTTCATGTCATGGTACAAAAGGAAGTGGCAGATCGAATGGTGAGCACTCATGGCAATAAGACCTATGGAAGGTTGTCGGTTGCAATTCAGTCAAGATGTAAAGCATCAAAAGTCTTCGATATAAAACCGAGTGCATTTCATCCCAGGCCTAAAGTTATTTCCTCAATCGTTAAACTTGAACCAAAGACATCTCTAGGAAATGAGGTGCACTCAAAGTTGGACGAGATCGTAAAAATTGCTTTCAACCAAAGGCGAAAGAAAATTCGTAACTCGCTCAAAGAGATCTTTAGCCCTCAGAAGCTCTCCGATTGCGGGATCGATCCGAACTTTAGAGCTGAAAATCTCAGTGTTGAGGATTACATTACACTGTCAAAGGTTGGGGGTTAGGCCTCAATGAGAAAAATAGTCATTGGCGATGTTCAAGGATGCCTGGATGAGCTCAAGGAATTGCTCGATAAACTAGATTTTGATTCATCAAAAGACAGACTGATTTTTTTAGGAGACCTGGTCAATCGTGGTCCGAAATCCCTAGACGTACTCGAATTCTTGTATTCAATGGATCATTGCGTTGTGAATACTCTTGGCAATCATGATTTGCATTTAATTGCCCTCGCAATGGGCAATCGAGCATACAACCAAAAAGATCACACACTGAGTCCGATTCTGAACTCAAAAAANAAAATCAAGCTAATCGANTGGCTTAGGCATCAACCCATAATGCACGAAGAGACCGCTCTAAATTCAGTCATGGTGCATGCAGGCATCCACCCTTCTTGGGATCTAGTCCAAGCGAGACTTCTGGCCAGAGAGGTTGAAGGGCTCTTGCAAGGAGATAGTGCTTCATTGGTTTTGAGTGAGATGTATTCCGATGACTCATGGAAAGCCGGTCTTAAGGGAGTCTCTAGAGTCAATGCAATCATCAATTGTTTCACAAGAATGCGATTTTTGGATCGACATGGCATCTGTAATTTTACCGAAAAGAAAGCGCCCANAGACAATGATGATTTACTCANTCCATGGTTCACGAATGAAGAAATGAAGATCAAAGACACAAACATTTTCTTCGGACACTGGTCAACCCTTGGCGACTTCCATTACAAGAACGTTTATTGCTTAGACGGAGGATGTGTCTGGGGTGGCGAAATGATTGGGGTAGATATTGAAGAGCCCTCAAAAAAGATAAAATTTCATAACTCTATATCGATATAGGGGCTGAAATATGGGGATGCGACTCATAATTAATCAGTTCAAAATCCTCGAATTTATAATCAAATATTGATTCGGGCTTTCTTCCAATCTTAAGAGTGGGCAATGGGTAAGGCCTTCTTTTCAATTGTTCATTGGCCTGCTCTAAATGATTCANATACAGGTGCACATCGCCACCTGTCCAGATNAAATCACCCACATCTAAGTCGCATTGCTGAGCAATCATATGAGTCAATAAACTGTATGAGGCAATATTGAATCCCAATCCTAAAAATGTATCGCAACTTCTTTGATACAGCTGACAAGAGAGTTTTCCCTGTGAAACAAAAAATTGAAAGAATGCATGACACGGCGCCAATGCCATTTTTCCTGATTCGGCATTCTCTTGAGGTGAGATGCTTTCATCCGGCAAGTCTGCAACATTCCAAGCACTGACAATGATTCTTCTTGATGAAGGATTGTTTCGAATTTGTTCAATGATTTGATCGATTTGATCGATGTGTTTTCCATTGTTATGATCAATCCAGTTCCTCCATTGAAACCCATAGATTGGTCCCAAATCTCCATTTTCAGTTTCCCACTCATCCCAAATATGAACGCCATTTTCTTTAAGGACATTGTTGTCTGTAGAGCCATCCAGAAACCATAAAAGCTCGTAGACAACNCCCTTAAAAAAAATTTTCTTTGTTGTCAGAATTGGGAANCCTTGATTTAAATCAAANCGCATTTGATGTCCAAAAAAACTCTTGGTGCCTGTTCCGGTTCTGTCATCCTTGANTTGNCCCTCATCGAGAATTTTTTGTAGTAAGTCTANATANTGNNTCAAAACTTTTCCTNTATNATCNGCTTTATTCTTCTTTGAATCTGTANTGAATTATAATCCATAAACCCAAGATTAGCATNGGCAATGAGAGCANCTGNCCCANNGTTANCCATTCACCAAAGAGATAGCCAATNTGGGAATCGGGTATTCTAAAAAACTCAATAAAGATNCTAAAAATTCCGTAGAAAAACAAAAATGCAGCCGCAACCANNCCGCGTCNTCTTTTGACCTTAGAATAGATCCATAANATTGAGAATAAAACCAAGCCCTCCAATGCCGCTTCATACAACTGGGTTGGATGCCTAACAACCCCGTCNACAAGAAAACCAATGACNNCATCCGTTGGCTTTCCCCATAATTCGTTGTTTATGAAGTTTCCCAATCGCCCAAGACCCAGTCCAATTGGCACAAGGGGTGCAACAAAATCAACAAGTTCAACAAAGTCTACTTTCTCATTTGATGAAAAAATCTTNACNGCCAGGATTACGCCCAANAAACCNCCATGAAATGACATGCCGCCTTGCCAAATTTGAGGCACTCTAACGAACCAATTGATTGGATCTGAAATAAGAGATTCCATGTCATAGAAAAACATATAGCCCAATCTACCACCAAGAATTACACCGACTGCAGAATAAAAAATTAGGTCCTCGATCTGGTTGTTTGCTAAAGGAGACCAATCTTTCTCAGTCCTTTTCACAGCCANCCAGTAAGCGGCCAGAAAACCGAATAAGTACATCAATCCATACCAAGCTATTTGGAACGGTCCAAGAGAGATTGCAATAGGATTAATTTCTGGGTAAACAAGCATTACCAGGGAAGCACTCTCTCATCGACNTTGATCGCTTTATTTCCATTTTCCTTCAGAGTTTCTTGTGTGAGAGAATCAATGATCTTAATCAAACTTTTAGCACTCTCATCAGGAGTGATTTTATTTGGNCCTCTATAACCGGACTCTGCCAAAAGTTTTGTATCAACTTGACCAGGAGCGATCAAAGCAGAAATCACGCCTTGCTTTCTCAGGCTAGCATTCATTGCTACAACGCCCATATTCAATGCTGCTTTACTCATGCGATAAAAATAAAAGTAACTNTGATTGGCTGTAATCTGCATAGAACCAAGCCCNCTTGTCATTGANACAATCTTTTTCTGCTGNCTCATTGATACATGATCTATAAATGCNTCTGAAACCTTTAAAGGAGCCAAGGTATTTACTGCAAATACCCGATTAAATGTTTGATCNTTCAATNCTCCAAATNCTTGGTCCTGAACCTCTCCTAGGATACCCGCATTATTCAAAAGAACATCGATTGGTATGCCATCGTATTTACTTGCCAATGCAATGATCTGATCCTGTGACGTCACATCCAATTCTTCAATATTCACATTGCTGTATTCCTTTTTGAGTGAGATCAGATCCATTGCTTTATTTGGTTTCCTGCAAGTCGCAATNACATTCCANCCCTGTTCCGCATAATTTTGTGCAAGCGATAAACCGATTCCTCTGTTTGAACCNGTAATCAATACCGTTGNTTTTNCCTGATCAATGGTTGGGGCTGCATTGGCAATAACCTTCGCATCCGATAGAGCGAGAAGAAAGACTGCGGCCATAAACAATAAAGATTTGATTTGATTTGATTTAAAAACATTCATATAAGACTCCTTTTTTTCCCAATACTTNTCAGTATCATTCTAGATGAACTTGAATAGCATGCACATCTCGTTTGTCTGATGAGCATTTAAATAATAGAATTAGATTAGCATCTAATGGAGTACAAACATGGCGTTTATGAGATATATCTTTTCAGGCCTACTAATAATTTTATTCATGAATGGCATTGCGTTGGCCAGCCATCATCACGACAGCGAATCAAACAAAGCGAGTGGAGACGGTCACTGTAAATATATGGCCGATAATCCATTCGCTGGCGATGCATATAAGGCCTGCAGAACCAATGTATCAGAAAACTTTTGTCAGGCATTTTCTGAAGTTGGAGATGGAGTCGTCGACATTCTGGATCCTGAATATGGTGAAGGAGATTGCCCAAGGGATTCCTCAATAGGCTCTTGTGANAGAGGCGGATGGGAAGAAGTCTATTACGAAGATAGCAATCAAGGGCCAATGGGTGTAAAGTTTGGCTGTAACTTTGCTGGAGACTGGATTAAACCAAAATAAATACATGAATCCAATGATAAACATCGATCGAAAAATAATGTTGATGAGTATATCAATGGGGAAAGAAGTACATGAACTCAAACGTGCAAAATATCAGACAAACAAGAAAAAAGGTGGATACATTGGGTAATGATGATTCCATATTGGATCTGATNGCGAAGGATCATCCCGGTTCTTTTGAGATGCTCATAGAGAAGTACGGCAATCTTGTTTGGTCGATTGGNAAAAANTTCCTATACAACCAATCCGACCTTGAAGATGGCGTTCAAGAGGTGTTGGTTGCAATATGGAAGTCCGCTGATAAATTTGATCGAAATAAAGCTTCTGAAATAACATTTATCTCAATGATCGCAAGAAGAAGATTCATTGATTACCTGAGGAAAATTACAAAACACAAATCTGAAGATTCTCTAGATGATGAGAATAAACATATCAACCTCTACAAAGAATCGCTTCTAAATAAAGAAACAGATCTTGCACTTGTGAAATCGGCCATTGANGAATTTGATACAGATGATCAAGANTTGCTAAACCTTTCGGTATACCAAGGTTACAGCCATTCAGAGATCTCAGACATACTCAATATTCCATTGGGAACAGTCAAAACAAGAATNAGAAGAAATTTAATGAAACTAAAAGATACCTTTGAAACGAATAGTAGGCTGAATAAAGTTATACATTTAAATAATGGATAGAACGGAAGAAAAGCTAAATAAACTTCTAGACCTTCTCTCAATGAGGTCATATCAGCTATTGACATACACTGAAGAGCTTGAGTTAAATCATCTTTTGGATGATTTTCCCGAGTATACACCTGACTATTTTGAACCCATTGCAGCACTCACTGACGCGACAATGTATGTTCATGATGATCAAGATCTNTCAGGCATGCCAGAAACNCTTAAGAGAAAAATCATCAATGACTTCAACACCGAAAAAGACGGGTCAACCATTACTAGAATATTAAAAAATATCTTTCAAGCTCCTAAATTGGCTTGGGCGATGAGTTTCATGTTGGTAATAGGAACATCAATTTCAATGATTGAATTCAGAAATTATGAATCCAATTATCGAAACCTTCCGGTGAAGAAGGCTCTACTAGAGTTCTCCTCTGANGATCTTATAGAATATAGCTGGTTTGCTCAAACAGATGAATTTTGTGATTGCTCAGGTAATGTNATGTGGAGCGATGATGGGCAAAGAGGATTCATNACCCTGGCAGGGCTTCCTATGAATGATCCCTCAAAGAATCANTATCAAATATGGATTGTNGATCCCAANATGCATTTAAATCCAGTGGATGGNGGAGTGTTTGATATAACCAATATAGATTCGCCAACAATCATACCAATCAACCCAAAATTACCAATTGATAAAGCAAAAGGTTTTGCAATCACTCTGGAACAAGCAGGTGGTGTTGTTGTCTCACAGCAACCACTGATACTCACTGCGCCAAAAGAACGCCCTAGAAGCTCTTACGGCATCACTCCTACAACCATCTAACATTAATTCAAAAAAACTAANTAAATTGACTGNTACACAGTTAATTATTTATAGCTATAAGCATAAATATGTATTTCTATAAGCAGGGATTTTATTTAGAGGATGAGTAGGCAGATATCAGAAATTGATTTAGGGGAATACAACTCATAGACTACCTACTCACAAGATAGAATTTCGTTTACCTTATTGAATTGGATTTAGTGATTTGAAAAAAATACTCAAAAGGATTCTTCAAACAATGGTTCTTATGGTTTGTATGCTCTATTCCCTATTAATTGTCTATGCATACATGCCCGAAGAAACCATTCCATTGAGGGTGCTTCAAACTGACAGTGATCAGTATTTTCAGCATGATGGCAATCGGGTCAGATATCAATTATTGTCAGAGTTGAGTGTAAANAAGCCTAATTTGATTCTGATCCATGGATTTGGAAACAGTCTCGGAACTTGGGAAAGCTTGGCTCCAAAGCTAAGCAAAGCATTCAATGTGTATGGGATAGATATGCTTGGATTTGGTTTATCTGAGAAACCAGTTCAATATCAATACACCAATGCCAATCAGGCCTCTGTCATCCAGTCATTTGCGGAGGTAATGGGTTTTGACTCATTCATTGTAGGCGGTCACTCACTTGGGGGTGCGATTGCAATGCATGCTGCGATGATTGATCAAAAAACACAGGGATTGATATTGTTCAATCCAGGAATCATCAATACGGGTGTTCCTGAGTTCTCGAAGTATCTGAATTTAATCTTTCCAATGTCAAGGATCTCAGCTAAGCAGTTTGCAGACAGAGACTTTAGGGAAGGTTTTCTAAAGCGGTCATATCATGACCCATCAATTGTGACGAATCAAGTGATGGATAGAGTCATGCTTGGCAGTCAAACAGCTGATTATGTTTCAGGAATGAGCAGCATGCTGAGTAAGTATTATAAATCCAATGAGGCAGAGCTTATGAGCGATGTGAAGCTGCCTACATTGATTATATTTGGAATTGAAGATCGAAATAAGAGCATGGATGAAGCTTTGCAACTTAAGAATGGCTTTAGCAATAGTCGCTTAGAGATCATTCAAGATGCAGGACATTACGTGCATGAAGAATCGCCCGATACTGTTTCACAAATTATCATCAACTCAGTAAAATTTCTAACAAACACAAATGAATAAAATCGTAAAAGCAGAAGAGAAGGATCTGGAAGAGTTAGGCAGACTATTTAATCTTTATCGAATTTTCTATGAAGAAGAAGATGATCTTGAAAAGGCATCGAGGTACATATCAGAAAGATTCAATCGTGGGGACTCTGAAATCTTAGTGGCTCAAGAGGGAAATACTGAACTTGCCGGATTCGTNCAGCTTTATCCATCTTTTTGCTCAGTGAGNGCAGTGCCCATTCTTATTCTTTATGACCTATACGTTGATCATTCGCATCGCGGCAAAGGAATTGGTCGCTTACTAATGAATGCTGCGAGAGATTTTGCAAAAGATAATGGTTTCAGAAGGCTGGAGTTATCAACCGCAAAAGACAACCANATTGGTCAATCNCTCTATGAATCATTGGGCTATGAGCTAGATGAAGAGTTTCTACATTACAGCCTTGATGTAGATTAAAAACTCTCAACNAGATCCGTATTCAGCAATTCCAGCCAGGCTTCTTTTGGGTGCTTTGTATCCCGTGTCAATTGAACCCATAATTGCACCATCACTGATTCTAATTTTCATTGCAACTCCAGTAAAAATATTTGCAGTGAAGATGTGTTCTTGGTCATGTGAAGGGCTCAATTGAGCAATCCCCCACCCATATTCCTCCAAATCTATGNTTTGAATAATGTTGCCCTCATCATCAAGGATCTCAATGCGATCACCTCTTGAGTGAAGCAGTCTTCCNTCATTGAGATAATTAACCGCTATTGCGACGTTTTGATCCNTNAGATCTCCAGGCAAAACAAGAAGGTCTTCCATTTGTTTAGATTTTTTGATGTCGAATCGCATAATCTTCTTACCAATTTCTGTTGTGTAAGCAATGAACTCTCCACTGGGATGCATTGTCGAGTGCGTGATGCCCTTAAATTGGTGAAATTCAGGTGANTATGCAACATCATAAACCTCGAGAAGATTGAATTGANNATCNTACTTATAAATGTTTGCNTCACCCAATAAATCANTTCCGGGTAANCGTTTCATGTAACTGCCTGGATACGGAGTGTTTCCAACCAGCGCCTCTCCTAAATAGACATTGCCTTCATGATCAAATGTAACATTTGAAAAAGCTCGATTGGCAAAATGATGATGTGGGAGTTGTTCGCCATCGGGTGAAACCCTAATCACAACGTGATTGTGCATGTCAAAACCCCATAAGACACCCTTTGGATCAATGGTAAGACCAATGACGAGGTGCTCTGTCCCTTCCGTCCACAAGACTCCTTTGAGTTTNAGATCTCTATCNTACTGAAGAATCCTCCCGTCTCCCTTGTGGTCATCAACCTTGTCATTAAGCTCAGTGCACCCAAGAAAGATGTCTCCAACTTCGAAGGGTTGCATGGTGTTCTCTTTTTTATTTTTGATGTCCATAAGCGTTGCTTTATGATGGTAGAGAATTAAANGGTTATTTAAAAGATTATTATTCAATTGGTGNANGNGTTGATCAAAATACTAATTAAAAGCTTNATAGGATTTATGGCGATAGTTGCCTCGGTTCTAATAATCATGATCGCATTGGATATTCGCTATCCAAGTGAACTNAGCAAAGAATTCATTGAATCAAAATACCTGCTTGAGTTTTCTGAATTTAGAGAAGTTGATGGCGTAGATATTCATTTTACNGATGAGGGAGAAGGTCCAACTTTATTATTGCTTCATGCAAATTATGCGAATCTTATAGATTGGGAACCATGGGTTAATCAGCTCAAAAATCATTTCAGAGTCATTAGGATCGATATCCCAGGCCATGGTTTAACAGAAGCTGACCCAAAAAATGATTATTCAATGGAAAGAACGGTTTTTCTGATACAAGAATTGCTTAATCAGCTAAAAGTTGAGAAATTAAATATCGCTGGAGCTTCTCTTGGGGGCACAATCGGACTTCACTATGCTCGTCGTAATCCTGAGAAGATGGTAAATCTTATTCTTGTCAGTCCAGGGGCACTAAACCCAAGAGTCAGAGGAAGAATAAAGCCTGTCAAATTACCTAAACCATTTGAATTGGTTGCATACATTACACCAAAAGCAATCACAAAAGCCCTCCTCAAAGGCGGNTTCGGAGATCCNAATAATATTACAGATGAACTGGTGACAAGATGGCATGACCTGCTGATTAGGAAGGGGCAAAGAGATGCTCAAATTGCAAGAGTGAATCAATATGTGTCCGGTGATATTGATCAGGTCCTCAGTGGAATCAAATCGCCTGCACTCATTATGTGGGGTAAAAAAAATAATGTTGTACCGGTTGCACTGGCCCATGAAATGAAAAATATGATGGTTAATTCATCAAGCATTGAGATGATTATTTATGAAGAAGGAGGCCATCAGCTTGTTCAAGAGCTTGGATTGCAAACGGGTCAAGATGCCTTAGAATATCTTATGGACTTTTATGGAGATAAAAAATGAAGNGCCTTAAATTTACTTATTTAATTTTCATGNTCATAGCAGCTGATGGATTCTCTAAAGANTCTGACTTCTATGCGATGGGAAGACAGCTTCTTGGTGAAATGGTAGAAATTGAATCTACAGAGGCAAAAGGGTTGGCTACAGATGTCAGTGAATACGCAGCATCTGTTTTGCTTGAGCATGGTTTTCAGNCAGATGATCTTCAAGTTGCTGGGCCAACTGAAATATCCAAAGGTCTTTATGCGGTTTATAGAGGCTCATCCCAAGAAAGGCCTACTATCGTAATGGCTCATATTGATGTTGTACCAGCCGTAGAGGAATCATGGATTTCAGATCCATTTATGATGACTGAAATTGAAGGCTTTCTTCACGGAAGAGGTACNGCTGATAACAAAGGTGGTGCTGCTGGCCTCATAGCAACATTTATAAAACTTCGATCTGAAAACTTTGTTCCCAAAAATGACATTATTATGCTACTCACAGGAGATGAGGAAACCGGTATGCAAAGTATTCGATACTTTAGGGAGAATTTTGATGATGTTAAGAAAGCAGCATTTGCATTNAACTCTGATGGAGGATTTATAGCAGGGACAATGGAAAGTCCTGAGGCATTCAGACTTCAATCAGCAGAAAAAGTTTACCTCTCATATGCTCTTACTGCAGAGAATAAAGGTGGTCATAGCTCGATTCCAAGAGATGATAATGCAATCTATGATTTGGTTGATGCCCTGAAGAGAATAGAAAAATATAGTTTTCCAATTTCTCTCAATCAAACAACTCGTGCAACTCTTGAGTTTGCTTTAAATGATGCTACTGACTCTAATGCAAATAAAATAAATTCCATCCTTGATGAAACGGGATCAGAATTAAAACTGCTTAAGACCGATCCTGAAATGAATGCAATGATTAGAACTACATGTGTCGCTACAAAAATAAAAGGAGGGCATGCAGAAAATGCTCTGCCTGTATCTGCATCAGCAACAGTAAATTGTCGAATCCTNCCACAGTCTGACCCAAACAAAATCTTTAAGAAAATCAGAGAGCTGGCTGGTAATAAAGTGTCTGTTTCACCAATATCTGAAGCTCAATTNAGTCCTCCTTCTCCAATTACTGACGAAATACTAAAATTAGTCTCNTCATCTATAGATACTTCATTTCCAAGCCTGCCTATAGTGCCCACAATGTCNACAGGAGCAACGGATGCGATTGAGCTGAGAAGCAATGGNATTCCTGTTTATGGAACCAGTGCGATGATGACTGATCCAACTGGATTCAGGGCACATGGCCTGGATGAGAGGGTTGAGATTTCAGCATTTAATGCTTCTCTTGATTTCTGGTATGCACTTATGGAACAGTTATAGCCTATGGAAACCATAAAAATATACAGTTCAGCAAGATGTCCTTATGCTCAAAGGACACGGATGCTGATGATTGAGAAAGAATTGCCCTTCGAGTTAATAGAAGTAGATCTTAGAAATAAGCCCGATTGGTTTCTTGCTGTGTCGCCGTATGGAAAAGTTCCCGTTATCGTTGATGACGGAAAAACTATCTATGAATCAGCCATCATCAATGAATATCTTGATGAGAAATTTAAAANCATACCGCTGATGCCNGNNGNNCCCTNTGAGAGNGCNAAAGCAAGNATTTGGATGGACTATTGCAGTAATAAGTACCTTGTNCTATCNAGAAAACTTCTCNCCGATAATGGCAANNATGAACTGCAAANCCAAAACAAAGAGAAGCTNANGCAAGCGCTGATTTANATGGAAAAAGAATGCTTTGAAAAGAATGAGAATGGTAATTTCTGGTTGGGAGAAAAGATTTCATTGGTCGACCTACACTATGCGCCATTTTTTGAGAGATTCAGCGCCTTTAAAGAGTTATTCGGAGTCGAATGGCCAGAGGAATGCGTAAAGCTCAAGGGTTGGTGGAAAGCAATTGAAGAAAGAGACAGCTATAAAATGACTGTATTACCAACAGATCAGCATGTTGATTTGTATAAATCGCTCATGAGAAAAATGTCTTAATCCGATCTAAGTGCTTCAATGGGGTCGAGCTCAGAGGCCGCCCTTGCAGGCAGGAATCCTGCAAACAACCCAATAAATACCGATATAAAAACAGCATAGATTATGTAGTCCCATGCCACTGCAATGGGCAAATCGGGATATATATAAAGTGCGATATTGATGACCATAAACCCAGCCATCAATCCCAAAAATGCTCCAAATATAGAGAGGAATATTGACTCCAAGAGGAATACCTCTCTGATTCTTGATTGAGATGCTCCGATTGCTCTTAAAATCCCTATTTCTGATTTTCGTTCATTCACTGCCACTGTCATGATGGTGAATATACCTACTCCGCCNACNAGCAANGAAATCCCNCCAAATGCAGCAACTGTAAATTTCAGCCAATCCATTATTTCACCGAGTGTCTCTAGCATGTCTGCTTGCGTTGTAATGGTCACNTCCTCNCCNCCATGNCGGCTGATCATCAATCGCTTAACNGATGCCACTACCTCTTCTGTAGTTGCATTTTCTTTATGCACAACATCGATTTCTTGGAATCCATTTTTATTAAACATCGTATTAAATTTTGCAATCGGTATATACACGGCATCATCTAAATCAAACCCAAGAAAATCACCCTTGGGTGGCAACACTCCAACAATTCTAAAACGCTGAGAATTGACTCTGACTGTCTTACCCAATGGGTTTTCATTCCCAAATAACTCGTCTCTCATTTTTGGTCCGAGTACGGCAAATGACCTTGGGGTCTTTGGATTATCCTTTGGAAGATACTGACCCAACATATTATCGGCGCCAACGATTGCGTCATAGTCAGCTCCAGTGCCTACAACCAATGACCTTCTCAATCTTGTTTCATTCTCGATTTCTCCATTGGCGCCGGAAACNGGGACCGCATATTCAACCAATGGCAATCTCTCAATNGCTTCAGCATCATCAAAAGATAGTGGCTTAATTGTTCCATGAACGCCTGCAGGCATTCCCATGGTTTGAGTTTTGCCCGGTTGCACAGCAATGATGTTGCTGCCGAATTGGGTAAATTGTGAAACCATAAAGTCTTGCAAACCTTGTCCCATGCTAGTCAAGAAAATGACGCATAATACACCGACNGCAATGCCGAGTGCAGTAAGGAAACTCCTCATCTTTTGAGAGACGATGGAAAAAGAAGAGAACAAGAATATGTCTTTAAAATTCATAACTATTTATTTCCACTCAGCGCTTCAACAGGATCTAGTTTAGCTGCTCTTCTTGCTGGAAGCAGTCCAAATACAATTCCCGATAGCAATGCAACAATAAGCGAAACATATGATGCCCACATCGGTGGTAAAAAATTAAATGTCGGAAAAGCGACTTTTAATGCATATGTAACTGAATGCCCAAGAATAAGNCCCATTATGGCTCCCAAGCCCGAGAGCATTATTGCCTCAACAACAAAAAGATTATTGATTTGTTTATTTTGTGCACCTATTGCTTTCAATAAACCAATCTCAGCCTGGCGCTGTGAAACTGCAACCAGCATGACATTCATTATTAGTATTCCTGCTACAAATAGACTGATTGAGGCAATGGAACCGAGCGCCATAGTTAAAACATTAAAGATGTTATCAAAAGATTGCAGAACGGTGTCTTGCTTAATGACTGTAATGTCCTCTTTGCCTTGATGCCTTCTTTTNATNANCGAAAGGATGCTNTGTTTTGTTTGATCCATTCTACTGGAATTTTCAACGTCAACCATGATCCTAAAAAGTGAATCGCGATTGAATAATGCTGTTCCCAGTGCAACGGGTATAACCACAGCTTTTTGAACATCAAGCCCAATCGTTCTTCCCTCTTCGGCAATGACTCCTGCCACCCGACATCTTCTATCGCCGATTCGCATCCACTCACCGATAGCAATATCATCACCAAATAATTCTGATTTGATTTCCTTTCCAATGGCACAAACGGGTGGCGAATACCTCATGCTGGCACCGGGTAAAAAACTTCCCGATTCCATTTCCCATTGGCGAATGATCAAAAATTCTGGTGTTGTTCCAATGATTGGTGCAGCTCTCTCTAATCCNTCATATTGTGCAGGCGCTTCACCCATTACAAGGGGAGCAATGCGTCTAATATTGTCAATTTGAGACAGGCTTTGTGCATCTTCTATGGTTAATGGCCTCGGAGAAAGTCCTGCCAAGCCAGCAGGAGAGCCGCCGCCAGAAGTTTCATTTCGACCTGGAATGACAATCAATAGATTAGTTCCAAGGCTTCTAAACTCACCAGTAATGTAGTCACGAGCACCTTCTCCAACTGCGGTTAGCAAGATAACTGCCATGACTCCAATGGACGTTGCAATCAATAACATTATGGTCCTTAAGGGGTACCTAATTAGAGTGGTATAGGATAGAAAAAGTAAGTCTTTCAATCGCATGATTAAGTATTGCTCTGATCAGTTATTACTTTTCCATCTTTTAATCGAATCAAACGATTTGATCTTTCGCCCATTTCCCTATCGTGTGTCACGACAATGAGAGTAAGCCCAGATAAATTAAGCTCTTCAATCAATTTCACAACCTCTTTACCCGAGGTTGAGTCCAGATTTCCAGTCGGCTCATCTGCAAGAAGGACATCGGGCTCCATTACAATCGATCTAGCTATAGCAACTCTTTGTCTTTGTCCGCCTGATAACTGTTCTGGTCTGTGATCAGAGCGATCGGTTAGACCCACTCTCTCGAGTGCAAAATTCACCATATTTGAACGCTCTTTTGGATGAATTCCTGAGAGGATCATTGGCATTTCAATATTTTCGAATGCTGTCAATCTNGGAATAAGGTGAAAAGATTGAAANACAAAACCAATCTTTGTGGATCTGATTCCAGCCATTTCATCGTCATCCATTTTTGAAGTATTAATACCCGATAAAATATAATCTCCTGACGTTGGAGTATCTAAAAGGCCNAGAATATTNAGAAGGGTTGATTTGCCCGATCCTGAAACNCCCATGATAGAAACATACTCGTTCTCATTGATGACAAGGTCAACCTCATCAAGCGCATGAACAACCTGATTTCCAACTTGGAATTCTCTGCTCAGTTTCTCGAGGCGAATCATGATTTAAATCTATTCAGCGCCTTTTTGCGATTCGCCTTTATCCTCATCGGATGTATCAACTTCAACTGTTGCACCGTCTTTAACCCCTGCTCTGTCCACAGATAAAACAATCCTATCTTCAAGCTCTAGTCCGCTTATAATTTCTGTAAACTGCCAATTGGATAAGCCAGTTTCCAGTTCCCTCTTTTCGATTGTATTGTCATCATTGATGACATAAACATTATCGCCCCTCATGATGGCTTGGGTTGGAAGACCGAGTGTTTCCTTGCTTGTATCAATGATTACAGTCACATCGGCACTGTAGCCGGGCAACAAATAATTCTGTGGGTTATCAAAAGTCGCTTCAATTTCAACAGTTCTTGCCTGCCTCTCTAAATCCAAAACATATGGAGCAACTCGGCTCACAGTAGCTGGGAATTCTTCCTCACCAAAGGCATCCATTGTGATTTTTGCTTTCATTCCAGATCTGACATCGGGGGCATCGATTTCATCAATTGGTGCTTTGATATACAAACAAGAATTATCAATTAGATCCAAGGTTGGTTTTGTGGCAACACCAACCGGCGAAGGTGTCACATATTCTCCTAATTTTCCTTCAATCTCAGCAACGATGCCATCAAAAGGAGCAATGAGCATCGTTCGCTCAAGGGATGCTTTCGTGACTTCAACTTGTGCTTTAGCAGCATTGCATGCAGCCATCGTTGCCTCTGCATTAGCCACTGATGCCTCTTTGGCTTCTTCAGAGGTTAATCCTTTGGTGAATAACTCATTTGCTCTACTCGCGTCTCTTTCTGCTTTGGCAGAAACGATACAAGCTTGCTCTGACGATCTCTCAGATGCTGTTACTCTGGCTTTAGTCTCTTTGTTCCAAAGCTCTAATANNACATCACCTTTGCTGACAGAATCACCCTCCTGAACATGAAGAACAGATATTTGACCTGCAGCGGCAGGTGACATCTTTGATCGTCTGCATGCATCGATGGTTCCAGCACGTGTATTTGAAACGGTTTTTTCTACATTTCGAATCTCGGGCTTAACTGATAAGACTTTGATTGTCTTTTCTTCGCCTCCAAATATAAATGAAGACAGAATTATCACTGCAATAATTCCACCGATGATTTTTTTATTTTTTGTCATTTCCTACTCAACCTAAATTTGCATCATCATTGTATAGACTTCGTTTTGAAAAAGCATTGTAAGATACAATTTGTAACAGTGACATGGGCGCTTAATAAAACCCATTGTTTCTTCATATTCTAAAATATGAAATATTATTCTTAATCGGAGAGAAATAGGATTCTAAANAAATAAAGAAGATGGNCCTAGAAGCCTTATTTATTCTATTNCCAGCTTAACCTGCCACACTGCATTTGATGCCTGTACCGCCTAAACCACAATATCCACTGGGATTCTTTGCTAGATATTGCTGATGATAGTCTTCTGCATAGAAAAATTTTTCTGAGGATTGGATCTCTGTAACAATCTTACCGTAACCAGCTTTTTCCAACTCGTTTTGGTATTGATCACGAGAGGATTCAATTCTTTGTCGTGTTTCATCTTCATCGTAAAAAATGATCGATCGGTACTGAGTGCCAATATCATTGCCTTGCCTCATGAATTGAGTTGGGTTATGCCCTTCCCAAAAGATTGCTAAGAGTGAATTCAAATTGATTGTTTCAGTATCATAGACAATAAGAACCACTTCTGCGTGATCCGTAACACCAGAACAAACTTCGTTATAGGTGGGATCGGTTGTTTTTCCAGCTGAATACCCAACGCTTGTTGAATAAACACCCTCTTGTTGCCAAAACATTCTTTCTGCACCCCAGAAGCAGCCCATGCCCACAACCAATCTCTCATGATTGTCTGGATATGGAGGTTTGACCTTGTTTCCATTCACGAAATGATTTTCAGCAATTTGCAACATTAAGAAATCCACCCTTTATATTAAACGAGAATAATTATGTTAAATTAATGATAAATAAAATATTCGTATAAAACTTGGATTCTGTCTTAAAAATTAATTATTTAAAAGTTTTCCTAGCAACAATGCTTATTTTTTCTGTGGTCCCTATGGCTTCATCTCAAGAAAGTAAGGATCTAGAAAATGCTGAGCTGAGAAACAAATATCAAAATGAATTTATTGAGCTATATGATCAAAAACTTTATCTGCAAAGCCTGAGACCTGCAAAAGAAATTGTTGCCCTAACCAAAGAATTATTTGGGGAGAACAGCTACCGCCTCATCACACCATTGAATAATTTGGGCAGTGCCTACTATATGGTTGAGGAATATGAGCTGGCGCAAGAAATATTCAGAGAGTGTATTCAGCTTATTGAGTCAAACAGCAACATCATCTCTCCAGAGCTTAGCTCTCCCCTATATGGAATAGCGCTCACACTCAATCAGTTTGGTCAATACGAAGACGCGGTCAAAGTCCTTGATAGAGCGCTTAGAATTAATCATGTGAATAACGGTCTTTACAATCCGGATCAAATCAAAATCCATGACAGCCTTACTGAAAGCTATGTTGGAGCCAAAGATGTGGAGAAAGCCAATCATCATCAATCCTTTCAGGTATTCATCAGTAAAAAATATTATGGAATAAATAATCTTCAAGTCGATGAATCGCTTAATAAACTGGCACAGTGGTACAAACGAACAGGACAAATATACTCAGAAAGAGAGATACACAGAGAACTTCTAAATCGCCAGGAGTCTAGAAAAGAAGGCAATATGGCATCGCTGGTTGAAACGTATAAAAATCTCTCGTTTTCTCACAGAAGAGAGGGAATGGACTTGTTTCAAAGCATCAATCCGCTCAAGGAAGCCATTGAAGCAATAAACCTCATGGAGACTCCTGACTTGAACCTCAAATTTGAGGTACTGCTGGATTTGGGAGACACATATATCAGTTTTGGCAGAATACAAGCTGCAAAGAAAGCTTATTTAGAATGTTGGATGTTGATCAATGAAGATCAACTGATGAGAGAAATCATTGAGGACAGATTCTCTGCCCCGGTGAGAGTGAGAAATGTTCAAATCCCAAAAACTTTTCCCCTTCCTAATATTGGTGAAGAAATAGGAGAGACCGTGCCTGGCTCAATATCTATGACCTACGATGTTGATACAAATGGCCAAACAATCAATATAGAAGTCATTGAATCGACTCCGAAGGGCATCATCGACAGAGAAGCATCAAAAATTATCAATCGAGTCATTTACAGACCAAAATATATCGATGCAGAACCTCAGTCAACAGAAGGGCTAAGCATTAGTCATCAATTCAACGTCCGTTTATCTGGGATCGAAAATGAGAAAGACAAAGAGAGCGGTAGTGAAATAACGGAAGAGCCTTTGGATGAGCCATTGGAGAATCCGATTGGCTGACGGTTCTTATTACTTGCGAATAATCAAAGCCCTGGTGAAATAAAAAACGGATAAGAATAACAGACTTATTACGCCCATGGCCCATCCAAAGGCCGCGTTTCCAAAAAGATCCATTGCTCGACCAATAACTGGAGGGCCAATTATCTCTCCGATGGATAAGAAGAAAATAAAACTCGCATTTGCTGAAACAAGAATTTGCCCCTTGAATTGCTCTCCAAGCATGGTTAATCCCAGTACATAAAACCCCATGGTGACTCCACCAAGAAGAAATAATAATAATATTCTCACTAGCGGAAGGTGGAAGAAAACAGGGATTAGAAACAACACAAGAATCGCAATAAAGGTTAATAGGATCATTAAATTTCTCTTATCGTATTTATCTGCAAGCCAACCAATCAGCAATGGAAGCATCAGCTCACCTGTGGCAAGCCAGGCAACGGTTCTCGATGCCGCTGAATAATCTTCATTCAGGTAAGGCAACGCAAAAATTGGGAGCAATCCAGCGCTCGCGGCGTAGAGAAACCCCATCATCCAGCTCGAGCCCATAAGTATTGGAGAAGAAGAAAGGAATTTAAAAAAAGAAACATTTTTTGGGGTTTCAAAATCCCCAATATCTTTCATAGACCAAAGAGGTACTGAAACCACTATTGCCAATGCTGCTGAAATATAAAAACCACCAAATGTTTCAACAGAGGTGAATGACATGATCAAAACGCCAAGTATAAAACCAAGCGATAGTAGACTGGTATAAATTGCAATAATCCTGCCACGATTTTTATCTTCTGCAAATGAATTGATCCAAATTTCACTTAAAACCCAAATGTTCGTCGCTGCCAATCCAATGATGAATCGCAAAATAAACCAAGCATATAAATTTTGATACAAAGGCAGAGCAAGTATAGCGAGTGGCAAAACAACCAAGGAGATTCTTAAAACCGGTATTTGTCCAAATCGGTTTACCATTCTTGGGAGAAAAGGGGTAGCAACAGCTGCTGACAATCCCATCATTGATGCAGCCATTCCAATCACGGAGGATGTAATGCCCCAACTCTTAAGCGTCAGTGTGCTGAGCGGCAGATTGATTCCAGCCACAACACCGGCAAGTGAAATTCCTAGAATGACTCTTACAAGATTGAAAAAATTCTTGGGTAGCTTCATAAAAGCTACTTAATCAAAAGTTTTTGGTAATCTTCTTTTCCTTGAATAACTAGAGCAAGAATTTCTTCTGAGCGTCCGCCAATCTCCTTTGCCAATCGCTTGGCCTGCCCTTCAGTCGCTGATTTCCAAAGCTCTCTTTCGTCTTGTGACAATCTGTACACCTTGATCCCCATGGTTTCTGCATTCTTAAGGTTCTCTGCTTCTTCTTCTCTTAATTCCAGCCTTGCATTGATTGGGTCAGGCCAAGAGCTTTCGATGGCTAACTGTTGTTCTGATGTAAGATTATTCCACCATTCTTTCCTTGCGACCATCACTGACATACCAAGCGAGTGTTGTGTCAATGTGTAATGAGGTGCCTCTTGTTCTTTCCCGGTTTTGACATATAAGGCAATTGAATTATCTCCCGATGTAATGAGGTCTGTTTGCAACGATTGAACAATCTCGCCATACCCCATTGGGATTAAATCAGCGCCAACGGCTTCACCGAAGTATCTTGAACTCAAGCTGGCTGAAACTCGGTAACGAACTCCCTCCAAGTCATCTGGTTTTAGAACGGGTGATTTTGAATAAACATGATGGAAGCCAATCTCACTCCAAGCAATAAATTTTAAACCCTTTTGATCAAGCATTTCTGTAAAAATTGGGGTGAGATAATTGTCATAAATAAAATCCGCTTCTTCAGGACTATCAAAGAGATATGGAGCATATAGCAAAGCTGTCTCAGGAACGAGTGTTGAAACAATTATTGCAGATAAGTTTGCAAACTGAACACGATTTCTTCTCAATCCAGAGACAAGGTTTTCCTCTGATCCAAGTTGCCCATAGACCAACATTTTTGTTTTTATTTCTGGAAGCTTTTCTTTAACGGATTGCTCAAAATCGAAAAAATGCTTAACACCAACTGTATTGGGTATCCCTGTTCCACCCACNGTCATGGATAAGCCTGTTTCTTCTTTTGGTGAGCCACAACCGCTCAATAGGAAAACCATTAGCACAAGTACGAACGAATGATTAAATTTAGGGCTCATAAACATCCAATGATTGTCTCATCAGAGCATGTTGGAGTCTATCTATGAATCAGATAAACTGCATTTAGTTGTTATGAAAATAAATAAAAATAAAATTAATATACCTTCATCTGAGATTACCTCCGAATCGGCCTATATAAATAGAAGAAAACTCATACAATCGGTTGGATTATTCTCATTGGGTCTCGGTCTCACAGAATCCACTCTAGGGCAGAGTCAAGAGATTCAATTACTGAAGGCAATGAGAAATGAAAAATTCTCAACCACGGAGGCGCCGAACAGTTATTCAGATATAACTACTTATAACAATTTCTATGAATTTGGTATGCAAAAAAGTGATCCGTACATGAACAGTGGGATGTTTGAGCCAAAGCCTTGGAGTGTAGAGGTATCGGGTCAGGCCAATTTAACGGGAACGTTCGACTTAGAAGATTTGATTGATTTTAATAAACTTGAAGAAAGAATTTACCGTTTAAGGTGTGTAGAAGCTTGGTCGATGGTTGTGCCATGGGTTGGTATACCGTTGTCTTCAATCATAAAAAGATTTGAACCTTTGTCTTCAGCTAAATATGTTTCTTTTGAAACGGTTTTTAGGCCTGAGGAAATGCCTGGACAGAAAAGAAGAATTCTCCGTTGGCCATACAAAGAAGGCCTAACCATTGAGGAGGCAATGCATCCTCTCACGCTCATGGCTGTAGGCATATATGGAAAGGAACTTCCCAATCAAAATGGTGCGCCGATGAGATTGGTCGTCCCATGGAAATATGGTTTCAAGAGCATCAAATCAATCAATAAGATTCATTTTCAAGAGCGTCAACCAAAAACAAGTTGGAATATCTCGGCACCACAAGANTACGGCTTCTATGCCAATGTTAATCCTTTGGTTGATCATCCAAGATGGAGTCAAGCGAGAGAACGAAGAATAGGCACTGGTTTCTTTGGTGCAAAACAACCAACACTGCCTTTCAATGGGTATGCAGAAGAAGTTGCTGATTTATATACTGGCCTAGATCTAAGGAAATATTACTAAGGTATTCAATATGATGAATGCCATCAGAGCCCCTTTGGTTGTTTCATTGATGCTGATCCCATTCGTCTTGTTATCTTTAAAGTCAATCGGATACCTCTCAGGATTGGGTGCAAATCCTGTAGAAGCTATTATTCATGAAACGGGTTTATGGGGTATTCGCTTTTTGATGCTCACTCTATTGATCACGCCGATTGCTTATTACTCAGGTAATCGATCGATTGCTAAACTAGGAAAACCTGTTGGCTTAATGGCATTCTTTTACGTACTGAATCACTTTCTATCCTATGCAATCATTGATCAAGCTGGTGATCTTGCAGTAATCATTGTTGATATCATTGAAACGCCCTACCTGATCGTCGGCTGGGGTGGTTTTCTATGTTTACTCGGTGTTGCCTCAGTGTCATTTAAAAGACTTGAGAGCTGGTTCAACCAGAATAGGTCCACAATCAGCGGGCTTGTCTACATAGCAACGATCTTGGGAGTGTGGCATTTCTATTGGCAAACTAAAGTGATCGAAGTTGAACCGCTTCTATATTCAGTCATCCTATTATTCTTAATTGTTTGGAGATTTAAGATCACATGGGGAGTGAAAAAATAATCCTTTAATATTGGTCTGTAACAATCAGATTTAGTAGATCAGTTGTGAATGATCGTAGGTCATATTCATATTCTTCATAATTGTTATGCATGAATACAAATCGATATTTCTTCCCTGTTTTTGATGTTATGAAACCGGCTAAACATCTCACTCCATTTAGGGTACCAGTCTTGAGTTTCATTTGGCCTCGCAATGTTTCCGATCGATAAATATTTTTTAAAGTACCGTCAATCCCTGAGACTGGAAGCATGGATTTGATTTCTAGAAATTTAGTTTCTTGATCTATTTTCTTTAAGAGTCCCATAACCGATTCTGGCTTCAGTCTCGTTTTTCTCGAAAGACCCGATCCATTCTCAATAAAGTTCCGATTGTGCCACTGAACATCGTTGTTCTTCATTGACTTGTAAACCGCCTTTCTTGTGTTTCGAAGTTTTGTTTGGTTTGTTTTCTCTGCAAAACTCAGAAAGATATTCCTTGATGCCAAGTTATCGCTCTCTTTTAGGGTCAATCTTAAGATACTATTCAACTCTTCTGAATCCATGTGAGCAATCAAGGCATTCATTTTTGACTTTTTACGTCTTTTATAATGACCATTGATTGTTCCGCCAGAATCCATCCAGATTTTTTTAAAGGCGCCATAAAAATAATGTTCAGTTTCTGTGATTGCCAAATCGTGATCAAAGTTTGGGCATTGNCCTGGATAAAATCCATTGATCAAGATCATAATTGTTTTCCCTTCTAACCGTTCTTTGAAATTGACCTGAGATCTGAAGTCTTTGCAATCACCCGATCCAATCGATAAGTTGTTCTGAATGCTTACTCCTTTAGGTAAAAATGAGGGCGTTATAACTATTTCTTTAGTTTTCGAGTTAAATCTAAAGCTAAGATCTAACTTATTTGAATTGACAATAAGTGATGAATGCATTGTGTTATATGGCCTCAAGGGGCTTTGATCAAATGAACCTGTAGACTTCTTGCGTTGCTTAAAAAAAGACTGGTCCAAATGAATGCCATTTCTGATTTCGCGGATACCTGTGGCTCTTATTTTAAGAATGAAGCTTTCGAGATCATTGATTGAGAAGCTTGGGTCACCTCCTCCTCTGATCAAAAGATAATCAATGCTGTCTTTGCCATTGTCTTTTTGATCAATGTAGGCTTCTGTTTTCCATTGATACTGAGAACCGAGTAAATCAATTGCTGCAAATGCAGTAAAAAGTTTTGTGACTGAACCGGGGCTTCTTGAACGATTAGAATTGATATCAATCAATCTTTTCCCAGATTCATTATCCTCCAAGATAATGCTCAACTTGCTCTCTGGGATCTCATGTTTTTTGATCAGTAAATCGATAGAGTCCTGCCCAAAAACAAACAGGGAAGCAAAAAAACTGAATGTCAGAATGAGAAACTTGAAGATAATTTTGTAATTAATGTTTGGGAGATGCACCCAAGACATTCTATAGGTTCACCTATAGCTGTCTAGTAAATCCTTAAGCGACTTCTTACCCGGACAGAGCGTTTTGTGATCAATCGAATTCAGTGGCTCNTCTATCATATTTTCAGTATCAGTAAAGTCTTGCTGTGATTCATCGATATAAAGTAATCCGGTTAATAATTCTCCATCTTCTGAAGCGGCTCTGATATTTTTAACCGAATCACCGCGTGATTGCGGCGAATAAGATTCATCGGTTTTTCTAAGTATTACTCTTCCGCCATCATGGAGATCGACCTCAATGCTCGAACCCTTTTCATAATTCACTTCGATCTCATTAAACGGTGCAATATAGTCAGTATAAATCGCCTCACGTTTCGACTCTCTAGTGCTCATATAACTTTTTGTAGAGCCTTCGTGATCGTTAAATGTTACGCAAGGTGAAATGACATCAACCATTGCAAACCCTTTGTGCATAAGGCCGGCTTTAAGCAAAGGCACGAGCTGATCTTTGTCTCCCGAAAAGCTCCTTGCGACAAACGTCGCACCCAATGCGATTGCCACTTGGCAGGGGTCGATGGGAACCTGTTTGTTGGGCTCCCCTTTTTTTGCAGTCGATCCAACATCTGCGGATGCAGAAAATTGGCCTTTGGTTAATCCATAAACGCCATTGTTTTCTATGATATAGAGCATATTCACGTTTCTTCTAATTGCATGAGAAAACTGACCCATTCCGATTGATAAGGTATCTCCATCGCCGGATACGCCGATACAAAATAGCTCTCTGTTTGCAGCATTGGCTCCTGTTGCAACCGAAGGCATTCTTCCATGAACAGAGTTAAAACCATGAGACTGGTTTGCAAAATAAGCAGGTGTTTTTGAAGAACAGCCTATGCCACTCATCTTGATCATGCGGTGAGGTGGAATATTTAGGTCGAACACAGTCTCTATGATTGCTCCAGTAATGGAATCATGGCCACATCCAGCACAAAGTGTTGACATTGCGCCTTCATAATCTGCGTATGTCATTCCCAATTCATTCTTGGGTGCATTGCTGCGAAATATATTTGGTTTTTTTATATAGCTCATGCTGCTTTACCCGAGGAAACTTCTTTCATTATCTTTTCTATCACATCTTTTGAAAAAATTGGTATTCCATTGTACAAACGTATTGATTTGAGTTTACTGGTGTCACAAGATGTCTCTGTTTGTAATAATTTTAAAAGTTGGCCATCGCGATTTTGTTCTATTACATACACGGTTTCATGAGCATCTATGAATTCATTGACCTCATTGGAAAAAGGAAATGCTCTGACACGAAGATAATTGAAATCATAGCCATCCTTGGTCATTGTGTCTCTTGCTTCTCTGATCGCATCGTCACAACTGCCAATGCTAAGGATTGCCATTTTATTCTTCTTATTGAAGTCTTTGATTGGGGATGGAACGATTGACTTTGCAGTTTCCCATTTGATAAGCAATCGATCGACCACATCTTGGTATTCGTCTGCATCTTCTGTGTATCCACCAAACTTATTGTGACCGGAACCCCTCGTGAAATATGCGCCTTTGGGGTGAACGCCTGGAATTGTTCTATATGGTATTCCATCTCCATCGGAGTCCAAATAGCGATGGAATTGTTCTATGTCTTCAAGCTCAGCTTCTCCTAAAACCTTTCCTCTCTCAGGTGTATATTTGTCATCCCAGTCTAAATCTTTAATCATCCAATCATTCATCCCGATATCGAGATCCGTGAGAACAAAAACCGGTGTTTGAAGCTGCTCTGCCAAATCAAAGGCATTCACAGACAGATAAAATGCTTCTTCAGGGTTGGCTGGATACAAGCAAACATGCTTCGTATCGCCGTGTGATGCATACGCACAGGACAAAATATCGCACTGTTGAGTCCTGGTTGGCATGCCTGTGGATGGGCCCGTTCTTTGAACATCAAAAATCACGGTTGGAACTTCAGCATAGTANCCAAATCCTATGAATTCATTCATCAATGAAATTCCAGGACCGCTTGTTGGCGTAAAGGATCTTGCTCCATTCCATCCGGCCCCCAATGCCATCCCTATCGCAGCCAATTCGTCTTCCGCTTGAATGATTGAGTAATTATTCTTCTTGGTTTCCTTATCCACCCTGAAATGTGCACAGTATTTTGCAAACGCATCCATCAGTGAAGTTGAAGGAGTAATTGGATACCAAGAACCCACCGTTGCTCCTGCGTAAAGACAGCCCAATGCTGAGGTTGCATTGCCATCAATAATAAAATGATCTTTTGTCTTATTTGAAGCGACTGCTTTAAATGGCAATGGGCACTCAAAATTCTCTTTGGCATAATCATGTCCCATTTCTAAAGCTTGCTTATTGGCGTCNATCAGGTGGGTCTTGGTCCCAAAGGTATCGAGCAACAATTGTTCAATCACTTTCATATCCATCTCAAGCANGGCTGCNAATACACCCACATAAGTTGTNTTCTTCATCAATGTTCTGGATCTTGCCGTATCGAAAGCCTCATTACACATTTTTGCCAAAGGGACGCCTAAAACCGTAATATCGTCTCTAGACATCAATGTCTCTCTTGGCCACGATGAATCATAAATAAGGAACCCTCCCGGCTCGACGGCATTTAAATCTTCGTCATATGTTTGCGCATTCATCGCAACCATGATGTTTACGCTTCCAGATGGTGCAAGATATCCATTTTCATTTGCTCTGACTTCGTACCATGTAGGCAGTCCTTGTATATTTGATGGGAAATAGTTTTTTCCCACTACTGGAATTCCCATTCTAAAGAGGCTTTTCATGAACATGCCATTGGCACTGGATGATCCGGTTCCGTTCACGTTTGCAAACTTCACAGTGAAATCGTTATTATTTGCCCCATTCATTAGACGGCTTTCTTTGTTGCTTGGGTGACATCGATTGCTTCATCGCTTGCATAGGGCACTTGAAGGGTAAACTTCTTCATGTCCCAAGCAGCCGTTGGACATCGTTCAGCACAAAGTCCGCAATGGATGCAAACATCCTCATCCTTGACCATTACTCTTCCGGTTTGTGGCAAGTCCTCTGATACATAGAGTGCTTGGTCTAAATTATCTGCTGGTGTTTTGATTTTTGCTCTGATCTCTGACTCTTCGCCATTTTCAGTGATGATTAAGCAATTGACGGGGCATATATCTATGCATGCATCACACTCAATGCATAAACCAGCCTCAAAATCAGTTTGTATATCGCAATTTAAACATCGCTCCACTTCTTTCTTAAACTGTCCCGGCTCAAAACCAAGCTCAACCTCTATATTGATGTCTTTAAAACGATTATCCATTGGAACGGTTGGAACTTCGTATCTATCATCATAGTCATAATCATTGCTATAACTCCACTCATGGATACCCATCTTTGATGTGACTAAATTCATGCCTTGCGGCAATCTTTCGGTCAATGATTCATTGTTGCAATACTTATGAACTGAAATCGCTGCCTGATGGCCTTGTTCAACTGCTTCTATGATGTTCTTCGGTCCAAATGCGGCATCGCCAGCAAAGAAAATGCCTTTGCGAGTCGACTCATATGTGGTTGAGTCCACTACCGGCACCTCCCATTGATCAAACTCTATTCCAAGGTCTCTTTCTATCCAAGGAAATGAGTTTTCCTGTCCGATAGCGAGTATGACCGTATCGCAAGGTATGGTTACCTCACCGATTTTCTTAGATTGCCTTTTTCCATCCTCATCTAAAGAGTATTCCATCTCAGAAAAGCGCATGCCTACTAATTTTCCATCTTCGACAATATACTCTTCTGGAGAATGACGAAGAACAAGATCAACATTTTCTTCCAACGCAGGTTCTAGCTCCCAATCTGACGATTTCATGGTATGCCTTTCGCCGCGATAAATAACTTTTACATCCTTGCCACCAAGTCTGAGAGATGTTCTGCAACAATCCATCGCTGTGTTTCCGCCGCCAATGATTAAAACTTTTTCACCCACTTCATCAATGTGATCAAAAGCAACAGACTCTAGCCATGCGATCCCAACATGGATCTGATCTGTATCGTATCGACCTGGCAAATCCAATTCNCTTCCTTTTGGNGCTCCTGTGCCTACAAGAACCGCATCATACTCCTCTTCTAAGAGGCTAGTCATGCTTTCAATTGGATGGTTTAAATGNAGGTTGATGCCTTGCTCTACTATCACATCAAATTCCTCATCAATCACTTCTGGGGGCAGTCTAAATTTTGGGATATTGCTTCTTATCANCCCTCCCATTTCTGGCAGTGACTCNAAAACATCCATTTCGTATCCAAGTGGCANTAGATCATTGGCAACCGTGAGTGAAGCACACCCAGCACCAANAATGGCNACTTTCTTACCATTCTTTTGTGNAGGAACTGCTGGGAGGTGTGACTTAAAATCTCCCTTGAGATCGCCCGCTACCCTTTTTAGCCTACAAATTGCTACGGGTTCTTCGTCAACCCTTGCTCTTCGGCACACAGGCTCACACGGTCTATCGCAAACTCTACCCAATATTCCAGGAAAGACATTAGATTCACGATTTAATAGATAAGCTTCTGTGTATTCACCCTGAGCAATATGTCTNATATAGCCTGGGACATCAGTGTGAGCAGGGCATCCCCATTGGCANTCAACGACCTTATGATAGTAATCTGGNTTTTTTGTATCGGTAGGTTGCATGTGAATAATTCAGCGTTNCTGTAAACGTATTATGATTCGTATATTAAACGTCAATAGTTTATTTTTTGTGTCTCTAACAACCCATTTGGATTTTCAAATGAAATTATATATCCAGTTATTACAAAAAACGATTGTTTTCGAACATGTTTTTTCNAAAGNTCACCCTTTGAAATCAAGTCTNTTGCCCATTGGCTNACCAAGTATCTTTCCGCTTTCAAAAACCTTCACGCCNTTGACGAATGTCATCTCAATTGAAGAGTCGAAGCAATGACCCTGAAATGGAGACCAACCACATTCATACATAATACTTTCAGGAGTCACTTGATGCTTGCCATTGGGATCAACCAAAACCAAATCAGCCCAATAGCCTTCTCTTATATATCCTCTGTCCATNATCCCATATCTATCAGAAACAGCATGGCTGGTTTTTTTTACGATGGTCTCAATGGGTATGTCCTTCTGACTGCTCAGNTCAAGCAGTGCGAGTAAAGAATGCTGAACCAANGGAATCCCAGATGGGCAATNNGGATATTCTTTTTCTTTTTCGTCTTTGGTGTGAGGCGCATGATCTGTTGCGATGATGTCTATTCGATCTTCCTTTAGGGCATCGATTAAAGCCTTTTGATCTTCCTTAGTCTTTATCGCGGGATTACAAACCACCATGCTCCCTAACTCATCATATGCATTGTCATTGAAATATAAATGATGAACACAAACCTCGGCTGTGATTTTCTTCTCGTGGTCACCCGCCTCGAAAAGTTCCATTTCCTTAGCTGTTGTTAGATGAAGGACATGTAACTTTGATCCGTGTTTTTTTGCCAGACTGACTGCCTTAGATGAGGATTTATAACAAGCATCAACCGATCTTATGTTTGGATGTTCATCGATTGGAATATTGCCATTATATTTCAAGCTTGCAGCTTCCATGTTTCTTTCTATTGTTGGAGTATCTTCGCAATGTGTGACGATTAATACCGGTGATTTTGCAAAAATTTGATCCAGTGCATTGTCATCATCAACAAGAAGATTTCCGGTTGATGCTCCCATAAAAATCTTTACGCCGCATGCCTCACCAGGCTGGAGTGATTCAATCTCATGAATATTGCTATTACTTGACCCCATATAAAAAGCAAAGTTTGCATAGGCTTTATCTTTTGCAATTTCGTATTTCTGAGACAGAAGCTCTCTGGTGAGTGTTGGTGGATTGACATTTGGCATGTCCATGAAAGACGTCACGCCTCCAGCAATTGCAGCCATTGACTCTGAGCGAATACCCCCTTTATGCGTCAAGCCAGGCTCTCTGAAATGAACCTGATCATCAATCAAGCCAGGGAGAAGTAATTTCCCTCCTGCATCGATCACTTCAGCCCCCTCGGGAGGAGAAATTTCTTTGCCTATTCTATTGATTCTTCCGTTTTTAATTAAGAGGTCTTCTTCTAGAATTTTGCCTTCATTCACGATGGCGGCGTTGATAATTAGTATCGCTTGATTGGTCATAGAGTTATCATAATATGAATTTAATGAATTGATTATGATTGACCTTGAGTATGTTTGCAAAAACTAAAACGTTTTATGGTTGGTATGTAGCCATCTCCTGCAGCTTGGTTTACTTCTTTGTAAATTCAATGACGCTTTTTGTTCCACAAAACTTATTTCCAAGGTTGATGGAGGAGTTCTCAGTCAATCAGGCGGAAGTCAGCTTGACCGTAGCAAACACTCTTTTCTATGCTTCATTTCTCTCGCCTCTGTCTGGGATTTTAATTGACAAATATGGCGTAAAAATTGTCATAAGGATTGGCATCATCATTATGGCGCTTATTTATAGCTATTATCCCTTTGCCAGCTCGATAGATACATTATATAGGCTCCATATCCTAATGGCTGTGGGTTTGGTTATGTCTGGTCTTGGTCCAAATGTGATCATCGTATCTCGATGGTTTAGGAAGCATCGTGGCAAAGTGGTTGGAATGGTCGTTGCAAGCTCAAGCCTGGGCGGAGCAACGATGCCATTGCTCATTTCACCCATCGTCAATAACCCAGACCTTGGATGGCGTTGGGGCTTTGGATTGCTTGCAGTACTTTTTTGGTTGTTTGCTGTAATACCTGTTTATAAAGTCATAAAACCAGATCCTGAATCCATGGGACTAAGACCCGATGGGGACGCATTAAATGTGGAGGCAGAAGTTGAGGCTAAAGATAATATTCCATTGAAAGATGCCCTCTTATCCAGGGCTCTTTTGTGCCTTGGAATAGGTTCAGCCTGCTTGTGGTTTTCGATTCAAGGCTTAAACAGCCAGATCTCAATATTTTTTGAACAAGAAGCAGGCTTCACCGCTCAACAATCGGTATTGCTCTTCTCGGTTCTCTTCTGGTTCAGTTTCATAGGTAAATTTGGATTTGGGGCTTTGAGCGATAAGCTGCCAAAAAGAACTGTGCTTTTACTCAGTTCAATTGTTTTATTCTTTGGTTCACTATTATTGTTTGATTTCAGCGGGTCCCAAATTGCTCTGACTAGAAATACAACTCAACTGAGCCTTTTCACAATATGCTTTGGTCTTGGGTTTGGCGGAAGCTTCAGCATGATTCAACTCGTTGCAGTTGAAACTTTTGGTCAAGCGTACCTTGGGAGGATTTTGGGGATAATCACACTCATCGATGGTCTTGGTGCAGCCTATGGAACAAAACTATTGAGTCAGCTAGCAGTGGATTCTGGCAGTTATCTTATGCCATTTGGCGTGGTTTCAGCAGTCACCTTCTTTGCCATCATCAATGTCCTATTCATAAGACCTATGGAAGCAAAAACCAGCCAGAAAAATTGAAATTTGTAAACGACACAATTTATCGCTAGCCTAGTATTGTTATGAAGGGGGAGTCAAACACATTCAATATCATTCCAATGTCAGGTGGATGTGGTGCCGAAGTATCTGGCTTAAACCTTTCTGAANCNATGGATAAATCAGAAAAAGAGCTCCTNGAAAAGGCTTGGCTAGAATATCAAGTCTTGTTTTTTAGAGATCAACCCTTAACCCCTGAGCAGCATGTCAATTTTGCAAAAAATTTTGGTGAGCTTCAAGGACCTGGCTATATGCCAACTTTGGAAGATTATCCCAATGTTTACGTCCAAGAGTACCCCGACCTATTCAAAGGCATTGTGTCAGATGTGGATTGGCACATTGATGCCTCGTTTCTTGAGAAACCTCTCAAAGGAGCTGTTTTGTATGCCCTCGATGTACCTGAAACTGGTGGCGATACCACCTGGGTCAATTTGTATGAGGCTTATGATTCATTGTCTGAATCAATGAAAGAACTCTGCTCCAATCTAACCGCCGTACATGATAATTTTCATAAAAATCTTTTAAGCGTTATAGAAACTTATGGAAGCAAAGGATATGAGATGGCAAGGAAGGCAACGCCGCCAAGAGAGCATCCATTGGTTTGCACCCATCCACAAACAGGCAAGAAATGTCTCTTTTACAGTGAACTTATGGTTTCTCATTTTAAAGAACTCAGCACTGCTGAAAATCAGTATCTTAAAAGCTTTCTTATAGATCATATAAAGAAACCAGAATTGGCTTGTCGATTTAAATGGGAAAATGATTCGGTCGCCTTCTGGGATAATCGTTGCACTGCACACAGAGGAATATTTGATTTTGGTGACACTCATCGTCTGATGCATCGAGTGGCCATTCAAGGCGAAAGCAAACCGAGTTAACTATGTGGATTAAAAAATTTCATAAAGACGATACAGAGGATTTAAGATCCCCAATTCCAACTCAAGTTGTCTCGAATGAAGAATACCTGCCTAGGCCTCAAACAACCGATCAAAAAAGAGTCGAGGCTATTATTCATGATATGGCCGAAAAATATGGAAAAAAGGTTGGTCTTTCAAGAAGGGATTTTCTAAGGACAACCAATGGAATGGCACTTGCCTTTGTAGCAATGAATCAGGTCTTTGGAGATTACTTTCAGGCACATGCAGAGGAATTGACTGACATTGGGGCAATATCAGAATTAACGAAGAGAGATCAATTTATATTCGATGTGCAAACTCATCATGTTGCAACAGGAAAAACAGAACCGCTGGGCTTTAGAGGAAAAATGTCATGGCCTTTTAATGATGAACTGAGAGGGAAATATCCTGAGAAAGATGATTTAAGATTTAATAATTATGTCAAAGAGGTCTTTTTAGACAGTGAAGTTTCCATTGCATGCTTAAGCGGAATTGCGTCCAAAGTGCTTGATGTCATTAATGTGGATGAGATGGTTGAATCTCGCGATACAATCAATAATATGGCTGGATCAAATCGAATGGTATGTCATGGCC
>NZHF01000019.1 GCA_002691305.1 Gammaproteobacteria bacterium
TCTATTAATTTTTTAAAGGCAATTTAAAATGGCTAATGTTGGTGTAATAGCAGGGAATTTTGATGTGATTCATCCGGGTTATATATTCATGTTTAACGAGTGCAAAAAACATTGCGATACTTTATTGCTCTTACTCCATGATGATCCATCGATTGAAAGACCTGATAAAATTAAACCAATTCTGAGTCTTGAAGAAAGAATTATGGTTCTATCATCACTCAAACAAATTGATCAAATCATCACGTATCAAACTGAATCCGATTTATATAAGATTCTCAAAGAAACCAAAATTCAAATCAGATTTCTTGGAGACGATTACAAGGGTAAATCATTCACCGGAGATGATTTGGACCTGCCGATTCATTACCTTGATCGTTCCCATGGTTGGAGCACCACAAAATTTAAGAAATTGATTTCAGATACTGTATAAAGAGTTAAATCTGGCTCCCCGGGCCGGACTCGAACCAGCGACCCATTGATTAACAGTCAATCGCTCTACCAACTGAGCTACCGGGGAATCGATTTAGGAGAAGTCTGCTTGAAGCCACCAAAATAGTCAAGTGAGATTAGTCTAGCGATTTTGAGATTCTTTCAACAGCATCCTCTATCTGATTAAGGCTGGTTGCATAGGACAATCTAATATAGCCAGCAGAGCCAAAAGCACTTCCTGGAACAACAGCAACATTGGCTGTCTCAATTAGATATTCTGAAAACTCAACATCATCTGAAAAGCCCTTGTTTTCTATGGCGCTCTTAACATCTGGAAACAAATAAAATGCTCCCGTTCCCGGTGAGGCTNTAAANCCTTNAATATCATTCAGNGCNGAAAACAAATAATCATGNCGAATCTTATANTGCTCNACCATTCCATANATTTCATCTTTTGNACCATTAAGAGCTGCAATGGTTGCCGCTTGTGAAATAGATGACGGATTAGATGTGCTTTGGCTTTGAACTTTTTTCATGGCACCAANAATATTAGCTGGNCCNCCACAGTAACCTATTCTCCATCCNGTCATGGCATATGACTTCGACACACCATTGATTGTAATTGTTCGATCAAATAAATCTGGGCAAGCTTGTGCAAATGAAACAAAAGGCTCTTCGCCCCAATAGATATATTCATACATATCATCAGTGGCAACGTATATATCAGGATACTCTTCTAAAATAGTGCCAATAGCCTGATAGTCATCTTTNNTATAAGTAATGCCAGTGGGATTTGATGGCGAATTNATTATTACCAATTTTGTTTTCTCATTGACCGCATCTTCAAATTCATCAAAATTAATGGAAAAATCATTCTCTTGGTAAGTATNAACAATTACTGGCTTTGCATCTGCCAAAAGCACCATGTCTGGATANGATACCCAATAAGGGCTNATTATAATGACCTCATCACCNGGGTCTAATATGGCNTGAAAAAGATTATAAAGTGTTTGCTTCGCTCCTGTAGAAACAAGAATATTNTCTCNNTGATACTNTAATTCATTGTCATCTATAAATTTATTGATAATGGCATCCTTTAGTTCAGGAAGACCNTCAACCTGAGTGTACTTTGTCATCCCGTTATCCATGGCATCCTTTGCGGCCTNTTTAATAAACTCTGGCGTATCAAAATCAGGCTCACCTGCACTCATGCTGATGACGTTAATCCCAGNTGCTCTCATTTCCATTGCTTTTGATGAGATAGCTATNGTTGCTGATGGTTTNATTTTTTTGAGNCGNTCAGATNTTGGATTTTTCATTCTATGGAATCTTTATATTTTAGATGGATATAATAACAAAATTATGAAAGATGATTGTTTTAAACTCAGAGCNAATTATAAGCCAAAAGGNGACCAACCTGTAGCCATACAATCATTATTGGACGGCTTAAATTCTGGCTTACATAAGCAAACTCTTCTTGGCGTAACTGGGTCTGGAAAAACATTCACCATTGCAAATTTAATACAGCAATCTCAAAAAACGACACTATTACTGGCGCCAAATAAAACTCTTGCGGCACAATTATATGGAGAAATGAGAGAGTATTTTCCTGAAAATAAGGTGGAGTACTTTGTCTCTTACTATGATTATTATCAACCAGAGGCTTATGTTCCNGTCACTGATGTTTATATCGAAAAAGATGCATCAGTCAATGCACACATAGAACAAATGAGGCTGTCTGCAACTAAAGCGCTTATTGAACGAAAAGATACAATTATTGTTGCATCTGTCTCTGCTATATATGGTCTNGGTGATCCAAAGCAATATCTCAATATGGTGCTTCATTTATCNCTCAAGGATCGAATATCAAGCAAGACAATCAAACAAAAGTTAGCAGAACTTCAATATCAAAGAAATAACATTGAATTCAAACAGGGCATGTTTAGAGTTATGGGAGATGTCATTGATGTTTTCCCAGCGGATTCAGACAATGAAGCGNTCAGGATTGAGATGTTTGATGAGGAAATAGAAAATATTTCATTCTTTGATCCTTTAACAGGAGAAATCAGAAGAAAAGTGCGTCAANTTACAATCTTTCCAAAAACACACTATGTAACTCCTCGAGAAGTGATGCTGAATGCAATCANTTATATCAAAGAGGAACTCTCGGATCGTTTNACTNCATTNAATGATCAAAATAAATTGGTTGAATCACAACGTTTAGAACAAAGAACGATGTATGACATTGAAATGATTCGAGAGCTCGGTTTCTGCTCTGGCATTGAAAACTACAGTCGATATCTCTCAGGAAGAGAAGAGGGCGAACCACCGCCCTGTTTAATTGATTANCTGCCAAATGACTCATTGATCATNATTGATGAAAGCCATGTNACNATTCCTCAACTAAGAGGCATGTATAAGGGAGATCATTCAAGAAAGACAACATTGGTCGAATATGGGTTTAGACTTCCTTCAGCGCTGGATAATCGTCCACTTATGTATGAAGAATTTGATCATATGTCCCCTCAAACTGTTTATGTTTCTGCAACACCCAGAGATTATGAACTTGAGGAGTCTGGCAATGTTGCTGAACAAATAGTTCGGCCAACCGGCTTGATTGATCCAGAGGTTGAAATCAGACCTATAACCAACCAAGTAGATGACTTACTCTCAGAGATTAGATTGAGAGTCAATAATAGAGAGCGAGTTCTTGTCACAACACTGACCAAGAGAATGGCAGAAGATCTTGCTGAATATTTTAACGATAATCAAGTCAGAGTTCGTTACCTCCATTCTGATATAGATACAGTGGAACGATCAGAAATACTGAGAGATTTAAGGTTAGGAGAATTTGATGTATTGGTTGGTATCAACTTATTAAGAGAAGGGCTTGATTTACCTGAAGTGTCTCTTGTAGCGATACTCGATGCTGATAAAGAGGGTTTTTTGAGGTCAGCAGGTTCATTGATCCAAACAATTGGAAGAGCCGCTAGAAATGTCAATGGTAAAGCAATCATGTATGCAGATAAAGAAACTCGCTCAATGAAGATTGCATTAGATGAAACAAGTCGAAGAAGGGAGAAACAAATTCAATTTAATTTGGATAACAATATAGAGCCAAAAACCATCATTAAAAATATTCAAGATATCATGGAGGGTGCCAAGCCTTCACAAACAAAACGCTTCATTAAGATACCGAATCAAATTAAAAAGAAACTTCAATCCGATAATCCATCTGACGTCTCAAAACTTCTTGATGAGCTTGAGGTCCAAATGTTCAATGCTGCTAAAGATCTCGATTTTGAAGAGGCAGCAAAAATTAGAGATGAAATCAAACTCATCAAAGATCTTAATTTTGGTATAAATTATGTCGATTCGACTGAAAAGGTTAGAATCTAAATTGATAAGATTTAATGAGTCTTATACGATATCAAAGAGGAGAGCCTAGCTTGAAAATTAAAACAATCATTCTACTTATGTTTTTAATCAGTAACCCATTGGGCGCTGAAATATCTGGAGACATTGAGTATGGCGAAAAATTAGCTAATGAAGCCTCTAGCCCATTAATACTTCAAATACTTCTCTATAAATACTTAGATTCACCAAAACAACTCCTAAAAAATGGATGCGAAGGATGTCATGAGCTTAAAACTTTTGATGGTAACTCAAAGGAAGAGATTCTAGATAGAATACTTAATTCTTGGCATGCGTCAGGTTACATTGAAGAAGACCTTAATGATCTGACCACATATCTCTTTGAGCAATCCAATAAGAGTTAGATTCTCAGTTATAGGTCTCATTACTTCTTTTTGATCTCTATGGCTTTAATAGAAAAGTGGAATAGGGGAGTTAATGTTTGGATCCCTCTGGTGGGCGCAACAAGATTCGAACTTGTGACCCTCTCGATGTCACCGAGATACTCTACCAGCTGAGCTATGCGCCCCAAAGGGAAGAATAGTATGACTATTTATTGTCTGTTAGTCCACATTGTTAATTAAACTAGTAAAAGCTGTAGAAAAAATACCATCAATAAACGATATGACATGCATTTAATAAGATTATTTAGCAGTTGATAAATAATACCTTTTTATAGTTTTATGCCTTATTACTGTTATCATGACGCTGTTAACTTATTAATGAACATCTAAGATTGCATAAGTTTGACAAAAAACAAAAACAATGGAGAAAAACTAATGAATAGTTTAAAGAACTATATATTAGCTTCACTATGTCTCTCCTTGTTTTCTGTAGCTTCTTTTGCTCAGGAAATTGAGGAAATCATAGTTACGGCTAACAAAAGAGAACAAACGGTTCAAGATATACCNATGAATATATCTGTCCTAACGTCAGATGTTATGACAGCAAGAGGTATATATAAACCTGAGGATTACNTAAGAACACTTGCTGGTGTATCTACTCCTGGAGGAGATACTTATTATACAATGAGAGGATTGAATACTGGTACAGCACAAGTTTCATCTGGTACTTCAAATACCTACATGGGTGAAATCTCTATGGGTATGACCAATCTATATGATATTCAGAGAATCGAGGTCCTTAGAGGNCCTCAAGGNACTCTGTATGGTTCAAATGCTGTAGGNGGAACAATAAGATACATTACAAATATGCCACAGTTTGANGAATTTGCAGGTGATGTCACAGTTGAATTCGTTGATAAAAAATTAGCAGACGACAGTGGGTATAACTATAACCTGATGTTAAATGTTCCTTTTTCTGAAAACTTTGCAATGAGAGCTGTATATACATCTCAAAAAGATCCTGGTATTTATCAGAATATTGCTACCGCTCGAAAAGATATTGGNACTCAAGACGATGATGAATATAGATTGATGTTCAGATATCAAAATGGTCCATTGGACGTAAATGCAATGGTTATGAAAAGAGAACGGTTTGATTTTGGTCAAAAAGAAAAAGGTAATGCGGATAAGCCGGGNACTGCAGATATTGTAAATGCAAATTGCAACTACGACACAGCTTGGTACTACGGAGATACTTGCTCAAGAGTTTTCGCTACTGCNGGTGGNGATTTAAGTGGTTATGATGAGAATCTTGCATTCTACTCGTTCACCGATGAAACATATGATGTTGAATCTACTGTTACTTCATTAACAGTGGAATATGATTTTGAAACATTTACAGGAATGCTAATCCTCGCTGATTATGATTTTGATGACTACTACGTCACTGACTGGTCTAGAATTGATACAGATGACCTTTTCGTCGATGAGCTTTTTTACTACGGTGACGGAAATCGAGANACACAAGAAGTTAGATTCACATCTGCTACAGATGGGCCAATCCAATGGACAGTGGGATACTTCAAGACTGATTATGAAGATGCTCCCAATAGTGTTACAGAGTGGGAAGTGACGGATGCCGATGGCCTCGATTATCTCGGTTATATGGGTTTTACTTCACATAATGGNACTTATGATCCTTCATTTTATGTTTCACCATACGGTGACACTCAGTTNAGAGGAAACAATGGATTCTTGGTTTACGGAAGTTATAACTACTATAANTATGCTGAAGAAAAAGCCCTATATGGGTCTNTTGACTACTCGATAAATAACTGGACATTCACAGTGGGAATGAGAGATTTTGAACTCTCGGATGGTTTTAAAGCGTCGGAATACGGGGTTTTCTATGAAAGCCCAGATAATACGGGTTGTGGTGGCGATGAAGCCGTTGGAGTAACTTGCTCTGAAGAAAACGGCGAAGAGTCAGACAATCGTCTCAAGTATACAGTTTCGTATGAAGTTGATGATGATCTAACATTATTTGCAGTGTCATCAGTGGGCTATAGGTCCGGCGGAAACAATGCTGCGCTCCCATTCTTTTGTGCAAATGATCCTGAAGCTGCTGGNTTTAAAAGAAGATTTACATCCGATGAAGCAGAAAATTCAGAAATTGGTATAAAAACAAGAGGTGATAATTACACTTTGAATGCTACATATTTTTGGGTTGATTGGACTGGAATTCAGGTTACTGTTAGGCCTGCATGCGGATGGTCGTTCACTTACAATGGTGGTGAGGCGGAAACATCTGGTGTCGAGCTTGATTTCTCTTACGACATTTCAGAAAGTCTTGTTCTTGATGTTACTGGAAGTTTCATNAGTGCAGAAATAGCAAATGATATTGCATCTCTGGGTGCTAGNGCAGGAGACAGGCTCCCGAATATTGCGGAAGAACAAATGTCTCTTGGTCTTTCATATGACTTTGAAATGTTTGCATCACCAGCCTTTGCTAGAGCTGACTTTAATTACTATGGTGAGAGTTTTGCAACCTTCGCTATGGACCGAGAAGATATGTCACCGAGTTACACTCAGGTGAACTTCAATCTCGGAGTAGAGCTTGATGAAAATACTCGTGTTCAACTGTCTGTTAGCAACCTAACTGATGAGAGAACTGAAGCNTTTAGATTTTCTGCAGAATCACCTAGTTATCGTGCTAGAAACTATCTGCAATGGATACCACCTAGAACTATAGCTTTGTCTTACTCTAGAAGTTTCTAATNNAGGAATCTNTATCAATAAGAAAAGCCCGCTGATGCGGGCTTTTTTTTATTTAATAACCTGACCTTCTTTCATAACAAAATGTACATTTTCTAATAAGGAGATGTCATCAAGTGGGTTGCCTTTGATGCCAATTAAATCTGCATCAAATGTTTCCTTTATTTCACCAATGTTATTCATTCCAAAAAGTTCTGCTGTATTAATTGTGGAAGCCCGAATGGCTTCAATTGATGTCATTCCCCAATCGACCATATACTTAAACTGTCTTGCATTTTTTCCATGTGGATAAATTCCAGCATCTGTACCAAAAACCATTTTTGCACCAGATTCAACAGCCATTTTAAAATTCTCTCTTTGCTTTTTTCCTACTATTCTTTCTTTCTCAAGAGAATACTCTGGAATCCCATTTTTTGCTCCCTCACCAAGGATATAATCCGAGACATAAATATCCATTGATAGGAATACATTATTTGAGATTGCAAGATTGACTGTTTCTTGATCAATCAAACTAGAGTGCTCAACTGAATCAACGCCAGCATCAATTGCCATCCTGATACCATCTAGGCCATGTGCATGGGCTGCAACTTTCATGCCAAGTGTGTGTGCTTCATCTACGATCGCCTTCATTTCATCAAGTGTATATTGTCTATTATTTACATTTGTGCCCTTTGACATTACTCCGCCTGTTGCACAATATTTTATGAGATCAACGCCATACTTCTTATTCTCACGAACCTTTCTTCGAACCTCCCAAGGGCCATCAGCAACGCCCTGAGCTTTGTATTCATATTCAGCTGGCAATATATTACTGTCACAATGTCCGCCAGTTATTCCAAGCGGCGGTCCAGATACAAGTAGGGTTGGACCAAGGATTGCTTTTTGTTCTATACCGTCTCTTAAAGCCACATCTGAATAGTTTGATGCACCAACATTCCGAACAGTTGTGAATCCAGACAACAACGTTTGTTTTGCNTTTTTAACACCATAAATAGTTGCAAGATATGAAGACTCAGAGATCCCTTCATGACCTTTNAGATCTGTATTACCAGTGAGATGAACATGTGCATCCATTAGTCCAGGAAGGATGGTTGTATCGGGCAGCTCAATGATTTCATACTCAATCAGTACNNGTATATTTCTGGAGACTTCCTTTATCACACCGGATTCGATCAAGATGTCAGCATTGATCATCTTTCCAGATCTCACATCTAGTAATTGTTTTGGCTTAATTANAATACTTTTGGAGTTAGCTTCGGATTGAACGAAAAATAGAAACAGAATTGAGAACAAGATTTTTTTCATGGCTGAATACCAAATTATTATTTCTGAAGTGTATCACACCTATCATTATTGATGCCTTCAGGAAAATACTTTTCCAACAAAGCCCATAGTGCTGATACGGTTTCAATTGAAATATTTCCATCAGAATATTTAGGTGTAAAGTGATACTGAAATGCTCTAATNACATAAAATGTTTGCTCATCCATTTCGTTTGTCNGCTCTAAATCATAACCATACTTCTTAAGACCGCATTGAATCTGGCTGATGCTGGGCATCTTCTTTCTGAATTTCTTTTTATATTCTAGGAATGTTTCTTCATCATACCAAGCTCCAATNCCATTCTCGTATAGCCTTTTCCAGGGAAACTTTGGCCCAGGATCAAATTTTCTATCGGGAGAAATATCTGAGTGACCAATAACATAGGTTGGTTTAATTTCATCATGTCTAGATAGAATGTCTTTAAGAAGCTCAATCAATTTATCGATCTGGTTATTGTCAAACTCTGAGAACAAACAAATATAGTTATTTGTATAGTCATATTGAGAGCCTTGCCTAATTGAGCATTCAGCTTCATTTACAAGTTCAATGCCAATAGATTGATCATTGATATTTGTTCGCTCTTCCCATTTGCTAACTCCGGCATGCCAAGCACGATCTTCTTCTTCTACTAACTGAAAGATTTTGATTTCGTCTGTATATGTATTGTCTCCGTATTCGGGAATTAAATAATGTGAACTGACTCCATATCTTTCCTTAGTAAGGACTTTCAGAGAGTTTTCCCAATCGATGCTTGTATAGTGAATTACAATGAATCGGACCCGAGTGCTAAAGTTTTCAGCTTGATAGATTTTTATCTTCTTCAGTTCGGTTTCATCAATCTCATTAGAGCTAACAACATTGATATTCAATATCAAAAATAATAACAGTAGGAGTTTTGTCATATTTTTAGTTGATGCTGATTGCATTTCAATATTAAAGCATAAATCTTGTGATGCTTTGTACAAGACCGAATAATGGATCCAGAAAACCAAAAAAAAGCAGGCCAACCACAACAAAAATTCCATATGGCTCCAATTGGTCGATTAATAATCCATTTTTGTCAGAAACAATTGACCTCATAACCCTGCCTCCATCCAATGGTGGAATTGGCAAAAGATTGAATAACATCAGTAGAAGATTAATAAATACTCCATACCAACACATCATCGCAAATAGTTCTGTAAATCTTTCAGAGATAAGACTTTGTATCGATAAAGTGAAAAATAACATAAACAAAATAGACCATATAATCGCCATTATTAGATTTGCTATTGGTCCGGCCAATGCTACAAAAAACATCGCCCTGTTCCGATTCTGGAAATTATAAGGATTAACTGGCACCGGCTTTGCCCATCCAAATACCAAACCACCGAGATAGACTAATACTGCTGGCAATATAACTGTGCCTATCATATCGATGTGAGCGATGGGATTGAGCGTCAGACGACCCTGTCTTGAGGCAGTAAAGTCTCCAAAACCTTTCGCAATCAGTCCATGTGCGACCTCATGCACTGTGATTGCATAAATAACTGGAATTGCAATAGCAATGACTTGATAAAGTAAATCCATGATTTGAGTTACTTAATAATCGATAACCTATTATTGATAGGAGCAAACATAAGTAAATAAAAAATACTCATCAATGATTGATAGAAAAATAGATCAATTGTCAAAATAGAAGGTTGAATATTAATACTCAAATATGCGGTAACAACCAGTAGGGCACGGACGATTTCAACGTTGACAGCCCACTGTTTATTCTCAAGAATTAGATTGACTAGGGTTGTAGAGAATACGAGCATAAGGGCAACAATCCATGTTGTTGCATAGGATTGATCAGCGACTGTAAAAATTAATGCCGTTGAGATAATGCTATTAGTGATGAATTGAATAAGACAGAATGTTTTTGTCACTGAGTCGCAGTCTGGATCATATTTTATAAAACTGCTCATATCATTAGAAAAATGAGGATATTTTTCCAAAACATCGTCTGGCCTCCATCTAGTGCTGGAAAACCATACCTTGAATTTATTCTTTATGCCTTTTGTGTGAAAACTATCCCTCATCATTTGGTGATAAATCTCAAGATTTGACCAAATTGGATTCCAACTGCTTAAGGGCTTAACTGTCCCATATATTGGCTTCAAATCATCCATTTCTTCTATAAATGTGCCGAATATTCTATCCCAGAGTATAAATACACCGCCGTAGTTTGCATCGATGTATTCTGGATTTTGTGCATGGTGCACACGATGATTGGATGGCGTTATAAAGATGTATTCAAGCATGCCTAATTTGCCTATGTGTTCAGTATGAACCCAAAATTGATAAAGCAGATTGATCGCAGCGACAGTGAAGAAAACTTCCCCTGGAACACCGACAAAAAACATTGGTGTATAAAAGATCCACTTCCAAAGCCAGCCTGAACTTGTTTGTCTGAGTGCAGTGCTTAAGTTGAACTCTTCGCCTTGATGATGCACAACGTGAGCCGCCCATAAAATCTTAATCTCATGGCTCATTCGATGCATCCAGTAATAACAAACATCATAAAGCACAAAAGCCACGAACCAAGTTATCCAACTCTCTTTTGGCAGAAGCTGAAGGTTATAATGATTGGCGATGCTTGCCCACACTACGCCTTGAACACCCAGGTTTAGCATCGGTGGAATTCTGCTGATAAGGCCCAATGAAATTGCCGCTATTGAGTCATTCAAACGATAGTTATTTTTTCCAGATGCATAGCCATATACGAGCTCTATAGCAATCATCAAAAAGAAGACTGGAACAGCTAGTGATATCAGTATTGAAGTATCCATAAAGTAATTATTCTATTAGAGAGTATTTTTGTCCATCAAATCTCACTCGATTGTTTTCAATCAATCGGATTAGATGTGCTTCCAAAGAAAATAGTGCGATGGGATGCAACAATGTGTTCACGTCATCATAGACTTTGGGCAACAAGGATTCTATATCTATAGAGCCGTCATTTTTCAATTGATCGACGACTTTCTGTTCACGTTTTAGACGATGTGCGATTGTTGCATCAATTTCATCAAATGGGTTATGTATTGGATCACCGTGACCAGGGAGTATTGTGTCGACAGAAAATTCCTTGATCATCTTAAGAGATTCCAAATACTGCGACATATTGCCGTCGGGTGGAGCTATTACGACTGTTGAGCCCTGCATAATATGATCTCCTGTAAACAAGAAGCCATTTGATAAATAGCAGAAGTGATTGGAGGCATGACCAGGAGTATGAATTGGCATAATATTGTGGTCACTTGATTCTATGACTGAGCAATGAACAACTGTTTGATCAATCTCAATGGGAAGATCTCTCAATTTAGATGATTCTGTGACGCATCCATAAATCGGTAAATTCAACCTGCTACTCAGAGTATTAGCTCCCGGCGAATGGTCTTGGTGAGTATGGGTGATGAATATTCTCGTTATTCTCCCATCACCAATTTTTATAATATTTTCAATGTGATCATCAAGATCTGGGCCCGGATCAATCACAGAGAGCTCATCATTCCCAATCAAATAGGTATTTGTTCCAGGGCCAGTAAAGACTCCACCATTATCGGCAGTGAGCCTATGTATCTGATCTGATATTTCAGTGATCCTCATATCCTTCCTCTCCTGGCAATAATCCTTTCCACTGATTGTCTTCAATAAAAAATTTTGGCTCAATCGCAGGTATATCTTTTGATTTTATAATAATCTTAGCGTTTATTAAGTCAGCTGTACTTTTAAAATTAGAAATGGATTCTAGGTTCTTGATTGTTGGCATAATCAATGAAATTGCGCCTGACTTATAAGCCCGAAGTGCATCATTAACATCAATCCACTTACTGTCCGTTCCCTCAATGCCATCATGAGTCAACTCATGATCATCATTAAATGGTGCTACAAAGAAACGAGTTGTGTATCTTTTTGTCTCCACTTTTGGAGTGATCCAATGAGAGACGTATACAAGGCGGTCAAGAGCCATCTTGAGTGCAAACTCCTCTAAAATAGATGTGAATACAACCTTTCTGTTCAATAAATCAAATCTTAATTCTGCTAGCCTCACCGCTTCTCTTGCTGTCGGTATAAAAACACTGTCATCATCCCGATTTGCAATAAGGGCTCCTGTTTCCTCGAATGTTTCTCTTATGGACGCAATCCAATAGGGCAGAGATTCATAATCATTGTCCAAGATCNCTTTGGCTTCTGTTTCACAAATCCCATAGCAGTAATCGCTTGTTGCCATATCATCATCCTGTTCCTCAAGAATGCCGCCTGGAAATACCCAGATTCCACCAAAATTACTTTTCTTTGCTCTTTTCATTAAGAACACTTGAACGCCATCATTTGAGTCCCTAACAAGCATGAGAGAGCTCGATGGAATAAGATTTTCTGCAGATGACATTTTCTTAAGATTAATTATTTGGTCTCAGTAAGCTGATCCATGATCATTTTTTTAATCGGCCATACATTATTTCCCAATCGAAGGGCAAATCTTCTCATAAATTTAGCTGCTGACCGTTCGGAGTTAAACANGTCAACAATCANATTCGTTCCGTAATAAAGTGTTCTTGTATTCATCTGATGTGTCTGATTATATTTCTTTAAATTCTCGAGCGAATAAAATGCCTCATTTTTTGCCTTTGCTTCTGTGAGAATTCTTGTCAAGGTATCGATGCCTCTTAATCCTAGATTAAATCCATGTGCAGTAACTGGATGCATGCCAACCGATGCATCGCCGACCAGAACAAAACGTTCGGCATGAAAATGATCTGCATGGGAGGCAAACAGTGGATATGAAAATTTTTCAGATGCCACGGACATCTTGCCCAATCGATGATTAAATCTCTCTGAGATGTCCTGACTAAAGGCATTGTCATCTTGATGCAAAATCTCTTTTGCTTTATCACTGTGTATCGTAATTACAACCGAACACTGCTTTCCAACCATTGGCAATACTGCCAATGTTCTTCCATAATGGAAACACTCATAAGCAATATTCTCATGATCCTTTTCATGATTCATCTTGCATACAATAACGGTTTTGCCAAAATCCTTAACTTCTGCTGGAATCCCCATTTGCCTCCTTGACCCAGATAGTCTCCCATCTGCTGCCACCAATAGTTCACCGAAAATAATATCCCCAGACTCCAATTCAACTTCTACACCATCGGTATTGATGGAAAATGACTTTGAAGTGGCTTTTTCTTCAAATGAAATCATCGGGTCATTGATGACTGAGCTAAAGATGGCTGACTTGATTCTATGATTCGGGATCAAATAACCCAGTGTTGTTTGATTCGTTTCCTCGAAATTAAAGTGAAGCGAATAGGGTGACTGACCATTAAGAACCTTAGCTTCCTTNAGTTGAGATATGCATTCCTGATCAATTAGATCCCATGAGCCTATGTCACTGAGTATCCTTTTAGAAAAATGTGTGATTGCAACTTCACGTCCGTCATANGAGGGTTCAGAAAGATTTTCTTTTGTCTGGCGATCAATTACGCAAACACTAAAATCAGAATTAGAAAGGGCTTTAGCAAGGCTTAATCCGACTGGGCCGGAACCAATNATGATGATGTCATATTTTTTCATTTGATCATGTAATTGATGTGTTATTTGAACATAATAATTATAATAGCAGTCGAACAACAGGTTAATTTGTATGAGTAGCTATAAAGAAATTTCGACTAATAAAGCAAAAGAGATCCTTGCTTCTGATATTTATTTGCTAGATATTCGCGACTATGAAAGTTTTAGTGCAAGCCATATTGATGGAGCTGCTCACATTTCAAACAATAACATTGATGATTTTGTTGCCACTGCCGACAAAACCAAGACAACTATAATATATTGCTACAAAGGCATTTCCAGTAGGGATGCTGCTCAATACTTNTGTGATATTGGATTTAGTGATGTTTACAGCATGCAAGGTGGCTATGGGCAATGGATGGATTCTGATGACAAAAATTAAAGAAGCCATAAATCCCTATATTGAAATTGAAGGCGGGTTGATGCCTGCACTTCATGCAGTACAGGAAATGGAGGGTTACATCAGTAATGATGCAATATCTGAACTTGCTCTTGCCTTTAACTATTCAAATGCAGAAGTGCTTGATGTCTTAACATATTATGACGATTTTACACTTGAACCTTCAGGCAAACATGTCATCAGAGTATGTCGTGCAGAGGCTTGTCANAGCCTAAAATCTAAGGAACTTACGGAGCATTTAACTGATCACTTTGGAATGAGCCTAGGAGAGACAACAAATGATTCTAAAATTACGCTTAAAGAAGTTTTTTGTTTGGGAAACTGCGCTCTTGGTCCTTCAGTGATGATCAATGAAACAGTAATCGGTGAAGCCGATAAAGATAAAGTATTGAACTTTCTTAACGACATCGAGTAAAAAATATTAATGAATAGTCCACTGAAAATATATATCCCTAATGAAACGACTTCAAACTCAGTTGGAGCAACTCAAGCATACAGAGCAATTAGTAATTTGAAAGGCATTGAAGAAGCTGAAATCATCAGAAACGGCACTTGGGGAGCATTCTGGCTTGAGCCATTCATAGAAGTAGAAAGTGAAGGCAATAGAGTTGGAGTCTGCTACAAGGGTGTTGACCTTTCTCAACTCAAAACCCTCAATGATTTCTTAAGTGATTTTGATAACAGGGATCCATTTGATATTAGAAAAATAGAATTTATCAATGAACAAAAAAGGATAGTTTTTTCTCGAATTGGCAAGGGTAACCCCTTGGATATTTTATTTTATCAAGATCAAGGTGGATATGATTCATTAAAAACTGCTCTTAACCTGGATCAACAAAATGTCATCGATAAAATTAAGGAATCAGGCCTTACTGGAAGAGGGGGAGCTGCATTCCCAACTGGGATTAAAATGCAAACTGTTAGCGATCAGAGTAGTTCATTAAAATATCTAGCATGCAATGCGGACGAAGGGGACGGAGGGACTTTTTCTGATCGACTCATTATGGAATCAGATCCTTTTGCTTTAATTGAAGGAATGACAATTGCTGCCTATGCTGTCGGTGCGTCAAAAGGGTATATCTACCTCCGATCTGAATACCCGCTTGCAAAAACATACCTGACAAGAGCCATCGGTATTGCAAGAGAGAATAACTTCTTGGGTACGAATATCCAATCCAGTGATTTTGATTTTGAGATTGAGCTCAGAATTGGTGCAGGCTCCTATGTTTGTGGCGAAGAAACAGCAATGATGGAAAGCATAGAAGGCAGAAGAGGACTGGTGCGATCAAAGCCACCCCTGCCAGCGATCAATGGACTGTTTGATAAACCTACTTTAATAAATAATGTTGTCACTCTTGCTACAATTCCACCGTTGCTAAATGGTTCACTCTCTGATTTTTCTGATCTTGGTTCTGGAAAATCAGTTGGTACTATGCCATTTCAGTTGTGTGGAAATATTGAACAATCGGGGTTAGTAGAAACTGCTTTTGATATCACAATTGGTGAAATGATTGAAAAATTTGGAAAAAGAACAAAATCAGGCTTGCCGATTCATGCAATACAAATAGGCGGACCTCTGGGGATATATTTGTCTTCAAGGATGATGTCGACAAAACTCACTATTGAATCGTTACAGAGCATCAAAGGTTCTGTTGGACATGGAGGAATCGTTGTCTTTGATAATACAGTCGATATGTCTGAACAAGCTAAGTTTGCAATGGAGTTTTGTGCAAAAGAATCATGTGGAAAATGCACACCATGTCGAATTGGATCAGTGAGAGGAGTCGAAATAATTGATCGTCTTCAAAAAAACAGTTCCTCAAAAGAAGATTCAATCCTGCTTAATGAACTGTGTAAAACAATGGAAGCAACTTCACTTTGTGCAATGGGAGGAATGACGCCTAATCCGATCTATTCTATAATTAATAACTTTCCAAATGAGTTAGTTGAAAAATGACACGCTTAAAAGAAAAAGATTTTGGTACACCAATCGTAAAGTCTAAAAAGACAGTCACCGGATACGTTGACGGTATAAAAATCACGGTTCCGGAAAATACATCCATTATGCGAGCTGCAGCAATGGTTGATGTTGATATTCCAAGCCTTTGTGCATCAGACAATATAAAGTCTTTCGGTTCTTGCAGGCTCTGCATTGTTGACTTCGAAGGAAGGAGTGGTTTTGGCTATCCGTCTTCATGTACTACTCCTCTTGAAGAAGGGATGAAAGTAGTAACGCAAAACAATGAGCTTTCAGTCTTAAGAAAAGATTTATTGGAAATGTATATTTCTGATCACCCCTTAGACTGCAATACCTGTGCAGCAGATGGGGATTGCGATCTTCAGGATCAATCAATAGACCATGGCTTATATAATGAGAACCAACTGGCTGCATCAAAATACAGTATTGAAAACGGTTGCAATCATTTGGGCTCAGAGATTGATGCAAGCAATCCCTACTTTGACTTTGATCCCGAGAAATGCATCGTTTGTTCACGGTGTGTCAGAGCCTGTAACGAGGTCCAAGGTACGTTTGCATTGTCCATTGAATCAAGAGGGTTTGAATCAAAAGTTAAGCCNGGTATAGCTGATAATTTCTTTGATTCTGAATGTGTGTCCTGTGGTGCTTGTGTTCAAGCCTGTCCTACAGGCAGTCTTTTAGAAAAAACTGTTGCAGAAAAAGGGGTGCCAGACAACACCGTCCTCACTACCTGCGCATATTGTGGAGTAGGCTGNTCTTTCAAGGCAGAAATTAAAAACAATGAAGTNGTCAGAATGGTTCCATATAAGGATGGTGGTGCCAATAAAGGTCATAGCTGCATAAAAGGAAGGTTTGCGTGGGGATATGCAAATCATCAAGACAGAATAACAAAGCCGATGATCAGAGATAATATCAATGATCCATGGAAGGAAGTTTCTTGGAATGAAGCAGTTCAATTTGCAGCCGATAAATTCAAAAAGATTCAAAACCAATACGGAACCAATTCCATCGGTGGAATTACCTCAGCAAGAACCACAAATGAAGAAGCGTACATCGTTCAGAAATTAATCCGAACAGCATTTGGCAATAACAATGTTGATACTTGCGCAAGAGTATGTCATTCGCCTACAGGATANGGTNTAAAGCAAACTTTTGGAACTTCAGCTGGAACGCAACATTTNGATAGCGTTCAGCACACGGATGTCATCGTGGTGATAGGAGCGAACCCAACGGTTGGTCATCCTGTTTTTGCATCGCAAATGAAGAAAAGAATCCGAGAAGGAGCGAAACTGATAGTTGTCGACCCAAGAAAAACAGATATCGTTAAATCGCCTCACATTAAAGCAGACTATCACTTGCCCATTCTCCCTGGTTCNAATGTCCCTNTAATCAATGCGTTTTCTCATGTTGTNGTCAATGAAGGTTTGATGGATCTTGATTATGTTAAAGCGAGGTGTGATGACTCCTCTTTTAACGATTGGATTGAATTTATAAAAGATGAATCAAACTCACCTGAAGCAGCGGAAAAACCGACTGGCGTGAGTGCTGAGCTTATAAAAAAAGCAGCCCGAATGTATGCCCAAGGCGATAGAAGNGCCATCTACTATGGGTTAGGCGTTACAGAACATTCGCAAGGTTCTACCATGGTTATGGGTATGGCAAACCTGGCAATGGCTACAGGTAATGTAGGCTTCATTGGAGCAGGCGTAAATCCACTTAGAGGACAAAATAATGTNCAAGGATCATGCGACATGGGTTCCTTTCCTCATGAATTAGCTGGGTATAGACCCATTGAAGATGAAAACGCACGTTCAGTTTTTGAAACCAAATGGAATGTTAAGATCCAAGACAAACCAGGCATGCGTTCAGTAAATATGTTTGATGCAGCAGTGGGAGGAGAATTCAAAGGAATTTACGTCCAAGGAGAAGATTTTGTTCAATCCGAACCCAATACTCAACATATTGAGGAGGCCTTCTCATCAATGGAATGCGTTGTTATTCAGGATCTCTTTTTAACGGAGACTGCAAAATTTGCCCATGTATTTTTCCCGGCAACATCATTTTTAGAAAAAGATGGAACCTTTACAAATGCTGAGCGACGCATCAATAGAGTCAGGCCTGTTATGAAACCAATCACAGGAAAGCATGAGTGGGAAATCACTCAAGAGTTAGCAAAAGCAATGGGTTACGAAATGAAGTTTGAATCATCCAAAGAAATTATGGATGAAATTGCTGAGTTAACGCCTACATTCAATGGCGTCTCATTTGACCGATTAGACAAACTTGGTAGTATCCAGTGGCCTTGTAATGATCAAGCGCCAGAAGGTACTCCAATTATGCATGTGGATGAGTTTGTTAGAGGAAAAGGGCAGTTTATGATCACCGATTATGTCCCAACAACTGAAAAATCGAACAGGAAGTATCCACTNTTGCTGACCACTGGAAGAAACCTTGTTCAATACAATGTTGGTACACAAACGAGAAGAACGCATAATAATAAATGGTCAGATGAAGATGTACTTGAAATTCATCCCTCTGATGCGGATATGAGAGGCATCAAAGAAGGCTCTCTAGTGCTTCTAAGAAGCAGAAAAGGTGAGACAACTCTCAATGCATATATAACTGAGAAGATACCACCAGGGGTGGTCTATACCACTTTCCATAATCCAGAAACTGGGGCAAATGTTGTAACCACTGAAAATAGTGATTGGGCCACTAATTGTCCTGAATACAAAGTGACTGCTGTTGAAGTAGAGCCGGCTTCGTATCGTTCGAAATGGCAAGAAAATAAAGTGAACGAAGTCAATCAACTGGAACACATCATAGCCTAATGTACCCAGAGTCATGCATCAGAAACTAGAAAAAAAGCAGAAATATATCTCTGCTGATTTGTTTAAAACACACGAATTATCAGAACTTAGGAACCTGTCTGCCAAGGAACTCTTCGATCTCGGAGAAATCCAATGCCCGTTTTATAAATCCAGTAATGATCAAACATACTCTGCGATTACTTATTCAGAAGCACTAGGGATCATTACAGAGAAACTCAAGAGCGTAGACCCAAGAAAAAGTTTTTTTTATGCCTCAGGAAGATCATCCAATGAAGCTTCATTCTTGCTCGATCTATTTGCAAAGACAATGGGGTGCAATCATGTGAATACATGTTCTAATTACTGTCATGAAGCATCTGGAATTGCATTAAATGCATCTCTTGGGCCCAACAATAAGTCAATCCCATATGATGATCTACTGAATTCTGATTTGATTTTTGTGATTGGGGCAAATCCGACATCAAATCATCCAAAATTTGCTGAGATTCTTCGACAACATAAAAATAATGGTAAAAAAATTATTTCAATCAATCCTACGATTGAGCCAGAACTTCAGAAACTTACATCTCACTATTGCCAACCCAATATAGGCGGCGATGTTGCATTGCTGTCTGGCCTTTCAAAATGTCTCATTGATAGAAATCAAGTAAACCTAGAAGAAATTAAAAATGAAACTGGTTATGACAACTTTAAAAATTTCATNGCTAAGCTTTCATGGGAACTCATAGAAAATAGATCGGGTGTTTCCCGACATGAGATCGGCCTTATATGCGACCTATACCATTCATCAGAAAGCACTGTTTTTTCTTGGGGAATGGGGCTGACTCATCATGCGAATGGAACAGATAATATCGAAGCTATAATTAACTTAGCCATCCTTAGAAATATGACAGAAGGAAGGGGGAAAGGTTTATTGCCTCTTCGATGGCATGACAATGCTCCACAATTGCCATTTATGGGTTTTGATCCATTAACAAAAAAAAGAATATTTAACTCTTTTCAGGAAACATACGGTAAATTTTCAGAGTACAAAGGCAAAGACACCTTGTCTTGTATGCAAGCAGCACATAGAGGCGATATTGAATTCACCTTCTTACTGGGGGGTAACTTATTTTCTGTAAATCCCGATAGAGAATTTTCTAAACTAGCCTTGAATAGAATCCCATTCAAAGTCATGGTCAATTCGACATTAAATGAAACAAATTTATTTGGGATTGATAATGAGAACCTGATACTCCCATTTAGAGGTGAAGATAAAAGTGAATCAGTATTGGGCATTAGGACTGAAACTGAGATTATCGCAGATATTGCAGAGCGATCAATTGAAAGAGAGGGCCTGAGCTTTGAGTGCTTCAATAAGAATNACGATATAAGANTATCTNTTCAGGAGCTGCTCCCGGAATTGCTGATGAACNATGGTGACGATTCAAATGATNCAAATGCTGGTCATGAAACAACTCAATGCAAATTTATGATACCCACTCAAACTTCATGGAAAATAAAATCTCGATCCAATTCGTTCAACCTATCATCGGTCAGAAGCGAAGGGCAATTTAATACAATGATATATGACGAAGCCGATGTTTTTAGGAATCAAAAATCCAGAGATGTTCTGTATATGAATGCTAAGGATATCAAGAAACTGGGTCTTTCTAATGGGTCTATAGTAGATGTTAAGAGTGAGACCGGGTCTTTGAAAAAGGTCAAATTAGCAAAATTCGATATCAAGCCAGGCAATGTAATGACATATATGCCAGAAGCCAACATTCTGATACCTCAAAACAATGATGAGAGAAGTAAAACTCCATCATTCAAATCAGTATCGGTTACAATCATTAATCACTAATTGCATTAAGAAGCATGCTGATGAAAATAACATTGCCAGATGAATCCATCAAGGAATTACCCATAGGTACAACGGGCCTAGATGTTGCGCTATCAATTGGTCCTGGGCTTGCCAAGAGTGCAGTTGCCGTAAACACTGATGGTGTGCAAAAGGATTTATGTGATCCAATTGATCGTGATTGCTCGCTGTCAATTATTACTCTAGATTCTGAAGAAGGGCTTGAGATTATGAGGCATACAGTTGCAGCACAAGTGCTTGCACTAGCTATAAGAAATATCTATCCCGATGCAAAACTAGCAATTGGGCCAACGATTGAAAATGGGTTTTATTATGACTTTTTGACCCAAAAAACTATTTCAACTGAGGATCTTCCAAAAATCGAAGATGAGATGAGAAAAATCATCCAGGAAAAATCGACNATCAAAAAATCATTGCATGATAAAAATAATGCCATTGGTTTCTTTGAAAACAGATCTGAAGATTACAAAATCAAGATTATTGAAGAATCAGAACAGTCTGATCATTTTCAAATCTATTCAAACGAGGATGCAGATTTTATTGATCTATGTAGAGGTCCACACCTACCAGACTTAACTCATATAGGTGCTTTCAAATTAACAAAAGTTTCAGGCGCATATTGGAAGGGAGATTCAAGTAATGAAATGCTGACAAGAATTTACGGAACAGCATGGAGAAACAAAAAAGAGCTNGATGCANANTTNACGCAGCTTGAAGAAGCAGAAAAAAGAGATCACAGACGAATTGGCAAGGATTTGGATTTATTCAGTATTCAAGAAGATGCGGGTGGGGGGCTCGTATTTTGGCATCCTAATGGGTCAAGGATTAGAAATNCAATTGAGAAATACTGGAAAAAAGAACACGAAAAAGCTGGCTATGAAATTCTATACACTCCCCATATTGCGCTCGATACACTTTGGCAGACCTCAGGACATACTGACTTCTATGAAGAGTCCATGTATACACCTATAGACGATGAAAACCAATCGTATCGATTAAAGCCTATGAATTGCCCGTTTCACGTTCTTATATATAAAGATAAGTTACGATCTTATAGAGACTTTCCCATCAGGTGGGCTGAACTTGGAACCGTATACAGACATGAAATGACTGGAGCACTTCATGGTCTGATGAGAGTGAGAGGCTTTACGCAAGATGACGCACATATTTTTTGCTCAGAGGATCAAATAGAACAAGAAATTAGTGAAATNTTGGAGTTAGCNATAAATATGCTTAATAAATTTACTTTCACAGAATTTGAGATTCATCTTGCGACCAGGCCAGAAAAGTATGTTGGTAGCGAAGAAATATGGGATAAAGCAACAGAAGCCCTAATTGATGCCCTCAAACAAAGGGGTTTAAATTATGAAATCGATGAGGGCGGCGGCGCATTCTATGGGCCAAAAATAGACATCAAAATAAAAGATGCAATAGGAAGACTTTGGCAATGTTCAACAGTACAGCTTGATTTTAACCTTCCTGAGCGATTTGACATGAGGTATATCGGAAGCGATGGCCAGAAACATCATCCCATCATGATTCACCGTGCATTGCTTGGCTCTGTGGAAAGATTTTTTGGAATATTGGTTGAACATTTTGCAGGGAAATTCCCATTGTGGCTCGCGCCAGTTCAAGTTTCAGTCCTTCCAATCAATCAAAAACAATACGATTACGCAGATTCAGTGCATCAAATTTTTAAAAAAAATGGCTTAAGATCAGAAATTGACTTGAGAAACGAAAAAATAGGCTCTAAAATTCGCGATCACACCTTAAATAAGGTACCTTACATGATTGTTTTAGGTGACCGAGAGGTCTGCGATGATGAAATCACGATAAGGACCCAAAAGGGTGATGATCTAGGCAACATGAAGATCGAGGATTTTTTAGATAAAGTTGCCAATGAAATTAAAAATTAAGGAGAAAAAATATCGCTGCTAAAAAAAGGATTCGGAAGAATGGTCAAATAAGAGCTTCTGAAATTCGTTTAATAGATGAAGTCGGAAATCAATTGGGAATTCTGCCTCTCGAAGAAGCCATAGAACTGGCAAAGGAAAAGGGCCTGGATGTAGTTGAAGTATCACCGAATACAGAACCGCCAGTATGCAAGATCTTAGATCATGGGAAACATCTGTTTGAACAAAAGAAGAAAAACCAAGGTGCAAAAAAGAAACAAAAAACAATTCAAGTCAAAGAAATTAAATTTAGGCCAGTGATTGAACAAGGAGATTATGAAGTCAAAGTAAATAGAATCAAAGACTTCATACAACAGGGAAATAAAGTAAAAATATCATTGAGGTATAGAGGAAGAGAAATGAGACATGTAGAGTTGGGACACGATCTATTAAAAAGAGTTCTAACCGACATAGAGCAAATCTCATCTGTTGAGCAGGAAGTACAATTTGAGGGTAGACAGCTCATTACAGTTGTTGCCCCAAAACACAATTGAGAATTAATTATGCCAAAGTTAAAAACAAATAAAGGAGCTGCCAAACGTTTTAAAAAAACAGGCAGCGGAAAATTCAAGCGAAGTTCATCTCACTTGAATCATATCCTCACCAAGAAGAGCAGCAAAAGAAAGAGGCAACTCAGAAAGTCATCGCTGATCGCAGATGGAGATATGAAGAGTGTGAAGAAGCTTTTGCCTTACAGTTAAAATAATAGGATATAAACATGGCTAGAGTAAAAAGAGGCGTAACATCAAAAGCTAGACATAAGAAAGTACTTAAAAAGACTAAAGGTCAATACGGTGCTAGAAGCCGTCTAATCAAGGTTGCAAAACAAGCTGCAACCAAAGCAGGTCAGTATGCCTATAGAGATAGAAAAAAGAAAAAGAGCACATTCAGAGCGCTCTGGATTATCAGAATCAATGCGGCTGCTAGACAGAANAATCTTTCATACAGCAAATTAATGCACGGATTGAAGTCTGCTGGTGTGGAGATTGATCGAAAAATGCTTGCGGATCTTGCTGTACATGACGCTGATGCATTTAAAGCAATATCGGATAAAGCTAGAACTGCATTAGAGAATGCCTAATGACTGACAATCTTTCAGATCTGTCTGATTCAGCAATCCAAGAAATAAATAAATCCTCATCATCGAACGAGCTTGAGTTAGTTAGAGTTAGATATCTAGGAAAAAAGGGATCGATAACAGGAGCCCTTAAATCTCTGTCTGAAGTAGATCCAAAAGATAGGCCAGCTNTCGGAAAAAGAATCAATGAAATTAAATCGTTGATACAACTAAAACTCTCGGAAAAAAAAGCTTATTTACAAAAGAAAGAGATCAATCAAAGCATCGNNGATAAAAAGATAGATGTAACTTTACCCGGTAGAAAAAGTATCCAAGGGCATAGGCACCCNGTAACAAAAACTCTCTTAGAAATAGAAGAAATTTTTTATGGCGCTGGATTTAAAGTAGAAGATGGACCAGAAATAGAAGACGAGTATCATAATTTTACTGCTCTCAATATATCGGATAACCATCCCGCTAGGGCAATGCATGATACTTTTTACTTTAACTCTGAATACTTATTAAGAACTCATACATCTCCAATCCAAATTCGGAGCATGGAAAGAGANGGCGTTCCAATAAGAGTCATTGCACCCGGTAAAGTTTACCGAAGAGATTCTGACATTACACACACCCCTATGTTTCATCAAGTAGAGGGTCTTGTGATTGATAAAGGAATNAATTTTAGCCATTTAAAAGGAATACTGCACCAATTCATCAACACCTTCTTNGAGGACAATACAGATGTCCGTTTTAGACCATCTTATTTCCCTTTTACTGAACCATCTGCAGAAGTGGACATATTGTCTAAAGAAAATAAATGGTTAGAGATTCTGGGATGTGGAATGGTGCACCCAAAGGTACTTGAGAACCTCGGCATCAACACAGAAATCTATAGTGGGTATGCATTCGGAATGGGAGTAGAACGATTAACAATGTTGAAATATGGCATAAAAGATATCCGATCTTTCTATGAAAATGATCTCAATTTCTTAAACCAGTTTTAGATATGAAGTTACCTGTAAAATGGATCAATGAGTCATTCAAGAAAGACTACAGTTCGGTTGAGCTGTCTGATCTTCTGACTCTCTCTGGAATTGAATCTGAAATTGAAAGAGAAAAAAATGAGGAAATCCTAGATATTCAATTGACACCCAATCGTGCAGATTGTTTTAGCTATAAAGGAATTATTCAGGAAATCGGCGCATTGGATTGCTCTAAGATCACAAATAAAGAGCTGACTCATCCAAAAATTCATCATAACGAAATCATGGATGTTGATGTCCAATCNCCGAATGACTCTCCAGTATTTATGACCAGGGTGATTAGGTCAATCAATCAAGATGTTAAATCTCCTACATGGCTCAAAAATAAACTTGATCTAGCGGGCTATAAATCAATCAATGTAATCGTTGATATTGCTAACTTTGTAATGCTTGAAACCGGCCAACCACTTCATACTTATGACTTAAAGAAAATCAACAAGAAAATAATTGTAAGGCGAGCAAAGAAAAAAGAATTCATAGACATACTCGATGGCAATAGAAAACTCTTGAGTCCAAATTTTCTAGTGATTGCAGATGAAAAAAAATCCATTGGTATTGCAGGAATCATGGGCAGCTTGGATTCAGGGATATCAGACGATACGCAAGATATTGTTCTTGAATCCGCTTATTTCAATTATGAAACCATTATGGGAAGAGCAAGATCACTGAGTCTTCATAGTGAAGCAAGCATGAGATTTGAAAGGGGTGTCGATCCAGAGATACAAGAATATGCAATTCAAAGGTTTACAAATTTAATCAATGAAATTGCAGGCGGGGAGAATGGGCCGATCCACTCTTTTATCAGCAAGAAAGATAAGCCAAAGAATAAATTTATCAGTCTTAGAAAAAATAAGATTAAGCAAATATTGGGCATTACTATTCCGAATCATACAATTAAAAGCATTCTCAATAGATTGGACATGGAAATTGAAGAAAANGATTCTGGGTATACTGGCTGGAAAGTAAGAGCACCAAGCTATCGATTTGATATCAATGAAGAATGTGATTTGATTGAAGAAATTTCAAGAGTATACGGTTTTGATCAAATTCCTCTCAAGATTGAACAACAGAATATGGCATTGAGGACAAAATCAACTCGGCAAATAAAAAGAGAGCAGATTGATTCTTTGTTTCANGGACTCGGATATTACGAAGTCGTTAATTACAGCTTTGTCAGCCCATCCATGAACTCATTGTCTGACTCTAAAAAAGATATGATGGATTTGCAAAATCCAATTTCGATAGAAATGTCTGTGATGAGAAACTCTCTTTGGCCAGGATTACTGAATAATCTTTCACACAATATCAAACGACAACATAGGAATATAAAAATTTTTGAAGTGGGCAAANGTTTTGCCAGCAANAAGAAAGCCCCCTTAGAAATCAATGTAATNTCTGGGCTCATTTATGGACAAAGAACAATGGAGAGCTGGGCTTATAAAGCAGCTAGGCTTGATTTTTTTGATCTAAAAGGGCATATCCAAGATATTTTTACTGCGTTTAAATTAAAAAATATAAGTTTTGAATCAAGCNNTCATCCAATGCTCTGTCCAGGTGTTTGTGCAGAAATTAAGCTTGGAAAAAAGAAGATTGGAATGATTGGAATGCTGAACCCAGAGTTATCCGCTGACATGAAGCTTGAACATGACCCTTTTCTTTTCGAGCTTGATTATGAAGCTTTAAAGTTGCCACAGTCAGAAAATTATAAGCATCAAGAATACTATCCTTCATCAAGAAGAGATTTATCTCTTTTGATTTCGCATGAAATCGAAGTAAATCAAATACTTGATAAAATAAATGATTTAAAGATTAGTGAGCTCAAAGAGACAGTGGTATTTGATCTTTTCTCTAAGANAGATGGTGAGAATACTCAAAATAGTGTCTCTATAGGGTTGATTTTTCAAGCAAAATCACGCACTCTTAAGGACGTTGAAATTGATCAGTTTGTAGCAAAAGTAATCAAAATGCTTAAATCAGATTTTCAAATAAATATAAAATAATGACACTTACAAAATCAGACATAGTAGAAGATTTAAACAATGAAATTGGCCTCAATAAACGAGAAGCCAAAGAACTTGTTGATAGNGTATTTGAGACAATCAAGGAAACCTTGATCAACGGAGAAGAGGTCAAAGTTTCTGGATTTGGTAACTTTCAATTAAAAGATAAACCTGCGAGGCCTGGTAGGAATCCAAGGACAGGAGAGGATGTAGAAATCTCAGCCAGAAGAGTGGTGACTTTCAAATCAGGTCAAAAGCTCAAAGAAAAAGTCAAATCTGCAGATAAGTAATATGAATACAGAGGCATCGGAACTTCCCACAATACCTTCAAAAAGATATTTCACAATCAGTGAAGCAAGCAATCTCTGCAATGTTGAAGCACATGTTCTGAGATATTGGGAACAAGAGTTTTCTCAACTCAGTCCAATCAAGAGACGTGGCAATAGAAGGTATTACCAAAGACATGATGTAATGCTNATCAGGCATATCAAAGAGCTTCTTTATAACAATGGCTATACCATCAAAGGCGCCAAACAAAAACTTACCGATGAAGCATCTGANCAAGAAACCAAAAGCAGCTCTATCTCTGCCATTCGTTCAGAGCTAGAATCAATCATAGATTTACTGGATTAGATATTTCTTATATCGGGGCGTGGCGCAGCCTGGTAGCGCACTTGACTGGGGGTCAAGTGGTCGCTGGTTCAAATCCAGCCGTCCCGACAAAAACCATGATTAGTTCTTTGTGTGTCCATTTATAACTCTTGAGATTTGGCGCCTAGAATATCCTGTGTCTGCAGAAATTGCATCGATTGACCAATTCATTTTATTCAGCTCCAGTACCCTTAAATGTCTATTTTTAACTGTTTTCATGCTTTTATTTGTTACCTTCAGTAACTTCTCAATAGATTCAGTAAGAATTTGATTGTAGTTCGCATCTTCAGCAATGGTGCAATGGTCCCACAACATCATCAAATTGTAACAAGCATCCTCAGCATCATCTCTCTTAAGAGCTTCTCTTAAAAAATGTGCCCTAAAAATAACATGGCATGCATCTTTCAAGGTATCCTCTATAGACTCATCATTAAGATAATTTTGCACTGCTTTTATTTCAGCCTGGACACCATATGACGAGAGAACCAAGCCGGCCTTAAATTCTAGCTCCCTTATTACATTTTCGACAATATTATTCAAAAGCTTGATCCATTCTCATTATTTTTAGATATCATTATCATAAATTAGTTTCTTAAATTAAAAATGGCAATGAAAAGTCAAAATGCATACTACTTGTTACTGACACTCATCACGATCCTATTTGTGAGTTTAATCTTTAACTTCGCAGCACCAATATTGTGGTCAATCGTAGTCTCTATAATCTTTTATCCTTTATATGAGAAGCTTCTCTTGATGACGAATAAAAAATCATTATCAAGCATGTTATCACTGATATTAATTTTACTACTAGTCATTATGCCCTCGATTGCAGTACTTGGACTCATAGGGAATGAGCTCATCAACTTTATAAATTCTTCAGAAAATTATAGTTTTGAACAATATTTTCAAATGATCCCGAATGAATCAGCTATCAATCAACTGATTGCTTGGTCTGGATTGAGCATCAATGATTTAATTGAAAAAGCTGATGATTTCCTAATCTCTGCATCAAAGATGCTGTATCAATCGGTTTCAACAATCTCTGCAAATGTAATCAACTTCTTTGTATCTTTATTCATTTTTGTCTATCTGACTTTCTTCTTTCTAAGAGATGGAGAAAAAATATTACAACATTGTATGGATGCGTTCCCGATGAAGAACGAAGATGAAAGCTACCTTCTTGACCAATTCCAGAAAACGACTCGAGCAACAATCAAAGGAACAGTAATGGTCGCTCTTGCTCAAGGATTTCTTGGATATCTAACACTCCTTTTGATTGGAATTAATGGCGCCTTAATTTGGGGAGCTGTAATGGCATTACTAAGCATCGTACCTGCTATTGGAACCGTACTTGTTTGGTTGCCCATTGCATTGGTCTTGTTTTTGAATGGAGAAATTATGGATGCCTCACTGCTCATTTTTTCTGGAGTCTTCATTATTGGCATGATCGATAACCTACTAAGACCCATACTCATTGGTAAGGAAACCAAGATGCCTGATTACCTTATTCTTCTAACTACAATTGGTGGCATCTCTATATTTGGCATAACCGGATTCATTGTTGGGCCAATTATCGCTTCTCTATTTATCTCAATCTGGTCTCTNTNCTCGCGCGTATAGATACAAATGATGCATGATCACATAGATAATCTTAAGCAAATAGCNGGTGAGTCAAATGCCTTTGATCATCAAGATGATATTCATCCATTNTTAGAAGATTGGAGAGGGCAGGTCAAAGGAACCACGCCTTTAATTTTATTTCCACTTGATACAAAACATGTCCAACGAATTGTCCAATATTGCAATGAAAATGATATAAAAATTGTCAGTCAAGGCGGAAATACCAGTCTATGTGGAGCTAATGTTCCTCATTCATCTGAGCAAAATATTGAAATTGTTGTTAATACCTCAAAAATGAATAGAGTGATCGAAGTTGATCCATTCAATCGCTCGATGATAGTAGAAAGCGGTTGTATTTTGCAAAATATCCAAAACACTGCTCAAGACCATGATCTACTTTTTCCGTTAAGCCTCAGTGCTGAAGGCTCGTGTCAAATTGGTGGAAATATATCCACAAATGCAGGTGGGGTTAATGTTCTGAAATATGGTATGGCAAGAGATCANGTTATGGGTATTGAGGTTGTCCTACCCGATGGCTCAATCTTTTCTGATCTAAAATCATTGAGAAAAGACAATACAGGTTATGATCTTAAACAACTGTTTATTGGAGCTGAAGGAACATTGGGAGTTATAACCAAAGTCAGCCTGAAACTTGCATCGAGTCCTATAAATGAAATCACCTCAATGGTTTCATTGAATAATATTGGAGACGTAATTGCTCTGCTTGAGCAGGCGAAAAANAAATTTGGTGACAATGTTACGGCATTTGAATTCATTAGCCAGTCTTGCTTAGTTGCCATAAGAGATTTTCTTGGACATATAAAGTTACCACTGGGATGTGATCAATCATGGCAAATTATTTTCGAAGTCATTAATCATGATGAAGATTCATTGCTAGATTTCTTAGAGGCGCAAGTAAACACCGGGATTATATGTGATGGATTGGTCGCTAAAAACGAGAAAGAAAGAAATGATTTCTGGCTTATTAGGCATAGNATCTCTGAAGCTGAAAAAGCATCAGGGAGGGGAGTCCATCATGATATTTCACTCCCCATCAGAAAAATCCCTGAATTTCTAGANAAAACAATACCTGCTATGGATGACATTGGGGGGGCATCTACTGTTTATACTTTTGGTCATCTAGGCGATGGAAACTTACATTTTACAAAAAGGCAACCCGATGATATGAATGGCGATGATTTCATGAACTTCTCAGAAAAAATTAATGCGGTGGTGCATGAAAACGCAGAGTCTCTTGGTGGCTCATTTAGTGCTGAACATGGAATTGGCTCAAAACTTAAAAATGATTTACTTAAATATTCAGATCCAATAAAAATAGAGCTCATGAAGAAAATCAAAACTTCATTGGACCCCAAAAATACTATGAATCCGAATAAGCTGATTGATTAATCTGATTTATGTCTTTTTTCTAATTCTTTTGAGACATCTTCTATAGTTACATCAGCTGAATGAAGCAATACAATCATGTGATATAGGAGATCAGCGGCTTCCCAAACGATTTCATCTTTTTTTTCATGGTCATTTAAGTATGCAACAGCCAACTCACCGCTTTCCTCAATTACTTTTTTTGCAATTCTATCTTTGCCAGATGTTAGAAGTTCCTGCGTATAGCTNTTATCAATGTCTGCGGAATTTGATCGCTTTTGAATTATTTTTTCTAACTCCTCAATAAAACTGCTGTTTTTGTTTGTCATAATCTAACCTCTATTTCATTCTCACTTAAGTGCTTCTTTAATTCTTTTATATTTATAATGGCTTTATGAAAAACAGATGCNGCTAGTGCTCCACTTACATCTGAAACTCGAAACACATCAACAAAATGATCTAGCTCTCCAGCACCACCCGATGCAATCATGGGAATGCTTGCATATGATCGCATCGNTCTTAATTGATCGATATCGTAGCCATTCCTTACACCGTCCTGGTTCATGCAATTTAAAACTATCTCTCCGGCGCCTCTTTCTTGTACTTCTTTCAGCCAATTATTTACGGTTCTCCCTGCCTCTTTGGTTTTGCTTGGATCGCCAGTATTGCTATAAACTCTGTATTCNCCATTATCTTCATAACTGTCTATACCAATGACTATGCATTGAGTACCGAATCGTTTTGCAAGCTNATCGATAAGAAGGGGGTTGTTTATTGCTGGTGTATTGACTGAAATTTTATCTGCACCATAATTGAGNACCTCTTCTGCATCCTTGATTGATTTAATGCCTCCTGCTACACAAAAAGGGATATTGATTTTTTCCGCAACACNTTTAATCCAAGACCTGTCAACAGTCCTGCCCTCCGGACTAGCNGTGATGTCATAAAAAACAAGCTCATCAGCGCCTTCATTGGAGTATCGTTCAGCTAACTCAAGAATATCGCCAACAACAACATGGTTTCTGAACTGAACGCCTTTAACAACTNGGCCGTCTTTCACATCAAGACATGGAATTATCCTTTTTGTAAGAATTGAATCACCTCCTGATCTGTAATCTTATTTTCTAGCAATGACTTACCAACCACGACTGATTGCATCGCTATATCATTGAGCTTAATGAGGTCATCGAGTTTACTCACGCCACCGGAAGCAATGATGTTTATGTTTTCAAACTCATCGCTTATCTGCCTATAAAGATTTGTATTGGGTCCCTCAAGTGTTCCGTCTCTGTTGATATCGGTGATTAGAAAATCTGTAAATCCATTATTCATAAAGGATTTAATAGTGGGCATGAGGGTCATCTTTGAGTCTTTCTGCCATCCATGAATTCGAACAGTGGGTACAGCATTNATAATCAAGATATCCAGTGCAATGATAATCCTTGATCGAACCTCAGGTCTCAGTGATGCAATAAATTGATCGTATTCTTCAATGGCATAGCTCCCAATAACAAGTTTGGATAGTTCTGAATCAAGCCAATATTTTATTGAATCATTGGATCGGATTCCTCCGCCCATTTGGACTTTAAGATTGGTTTCAGAAATTATGGAGTCGACAATCATTGCATTCTCACTTTTTCCATCTCGTGTTCCATTTAGGTCAACAAGATGCAAATATTCACAACCAAGTGATTCATAATGTTGAGCCAAATGAAGTGGATCCCTCTGATAGAATGTTACTTGATCAAAATCACCACGAAGTAATCTAACGCATTTCTGATCAAGCAAATCAATTGCTGGGATTAAATTCATACTCATAAACTAACAAAGCTCTTTAGGATTCTTTCNCCTGCTAAGCCCGACTTCTCAGGATGAAATTGAGTGCCAAAAAAATTATCTTTTTCAATGACAGCCGAAAACTCAGTCGAATATTTTGAAACACCAATTGTTTCATTGCAAATTGGAACATAGTAGCTGTGGACAAAATAATAATATTCACTGTCTTTGAGGTTTTTGGTTAATGTTGAATCAGTTGTAAAATGGACTTTGTTCCAACCCATATGAGGCACTGGATATTCTTTTTCTAGCTTAAATGGTTTGCATTTATTAGAGATGATTCCAAGACAATCTGTGTCTTCCTCCATCGAAGCATCCATAAATATTTGCATGCCGAGACAAATTCCTAAGGTGGGTTTTGTTAGATTCAATATCTCATTGATCAGCTCTCTATCTTTTAATCGCATCATTGCGTTCTTTGCTGCACCCACACCAGGGAGAATGACATGGCTCGCTTTGCTGATTAAGTCAATGTCATGAGTTATTTCAAAATCCTTTTCAATGCGTCTCAAAGCAAACTCCAATGAAGCCATGTTTGAACCAATCGAATCAATGATGGCAACCTTATCTTTCACAACTAGAGAGTTCCTTTTGTCGAGGGCACCCCAGAGACGGATGATTTTTTAATGGCTTGTGAAAAAGCTCTTCCAAAGCATTTAAAACAGGATTCTGCTTTATGATGATCATCCTCACCAGTCACATCAATGTGGATGTTGGCTTTTAGGTTTTGACTGAGCGTATAAAAAAAATGCACTATTAGCTCAGTCGGCATTCCACCGATGTTTTCTCTATTAAATTGCCCATCAAATTTAAAAAATGGTCTACCCGATAGATCCAATGCCACGGTGCATTGTGCATCATCCATTGGTAACGTAAATCCATATCTTTCTATGCCTGCCTTTGTGCTTAATGCCCGATTAAGTGCATCACCCAATGTGATTGCAACATCTTCAATCGTATGATGCTCGTCGATATGGAGATCACCTTCGCATTCTATTTCAATGGANATACCTGAGTGTTTGGCAAACTGTTCTAACATGTGATCATANAAACCTATGCCTGTTTTAATATCAATCTTATGATCGGATGAAAGGTCAACGGTTGATGTTATTCTGGTTTCATTGGTTGCTCTGCTGACTGTAATCTTTCTATCGATACTGAGGATCTCTTTTTTTATTTCCTTCCATGCATTCGCTTTGTTTGGATCAATCTTAATACCGGCAATGCTCATCTTTTCTGCCAATTGCATATCTGTCTCTCGATCACCAATCACATACGATCTTGAAGTATCGATATTATTGTGTGTTAAGAATTCTGATAACAANCCGGTTTTTGGTTTTCGACANTCGCAATTGTCACTTTCGAAATGNGGGCATATAAATATCTCTTTGAATGTCACACCTTCTGAAGATAGAGTGTCAAGCATAAATTCTTGGCAGAGCTTAAATTGTTCTTCTGGAAACGATTTTGTGCCCAAGCCATCTTGATTGCTAACCATGACNAACTGATAACCTTCCTGACTCAGCTCTTTAAGTGCACTAATGACATTGGGTATAAATTTAACTTTTCTTAAATCATCGACTTGAAAATCATCTGGTTCTTGAATAATGGTCCCGTCTCTATCGATAAAGAGGACTTTTATTGGAAGTTCGTTCATGCTCTTAATCCATTGATTAGTTTTTGATTTTGATCGGTGTTGCCGACCGTGATTCTTACGCAATTATTCAATAATGGTTGGTAACTAACATCTCTCAATAAAAAGCCAGAATCTTTTGCCTTCTGACAGAATTCTTTAGCATCTGAGACTCTGACAAGTATGAAGTTGGTATGAGAGGGATAGACNTCCATAACGTCACTCAATGATTCTAATTCTTGCGACAACCATTTTCTGTCATCTAAAATCACTTTGATATTCCTTTGTGATTTCTTAATGCCATCATCAGACAAACTTTCTATAACTGAATTGACTGCGGGAGTACTAAAAGAGTAGGGCGGTATAACTCTTTCAATGTACTGACAAATCTCTTCGGATGATATCAGTGCTCCGCATCTTACTCCTGCCAATCCAAAAGCCTTCGATAATGTTCTGAGCATGATTACATTTTCAAATCTAGACAAAATATTCTCGTAAATATTATCGTCATCAAACTCCGCGTATGCTCCGTCCAATACAATCAGTCCAGATTTCGAAAAATGATCACATACGCGATAAATAGATTCGTTGCTCAACCTGTGGCCAAGAGGATTCGATGGAGAGCATATAAAGGTGAGTTTTGACTGATTGGGGTCGAACATTTCTATGGCTTTCATATCCAATGCATATCCATTCTGATCATCTAAAAGAATGGTGTGCATTTTTATACCTTGAACATCCGCATAAAATTTATACATTTCGAATGTTGGTGGAAATACCAAGATTCCGTCCTTCTTTGGAATGCAAAAGGTTCGAATGGCAACATCTATAGCCTCAGTGCTTCCTCTGGTGATGACAACATTTTCATTTGGCAAATCCAAATAACTTGAGACCGCACTCCTTATTTGATCGGGTCTCGCATCAGGATATAAATTTAAGAAGCTTTCAGACGCTGATTGTGTCACAGAGTAGGGGCTTTCGTTTGCATTTAAACGGACTTTATCCAATACCTTCTTTGCTGGAACATAAGGCTTTAGATTTAGGACCTCNGGACGAACTAAGTCTTTAATGTTCATTCCTCAATCCTCACACTCACAGCTTTTGCATGAGCCTCTAGCCCTTCTGACATCGCTAAATTAATTATATCGTCCCCGATTGATTGCAATCCTTTCTTGGACAGACTCTGCACTGAAATTGATTTACAAAAACTATCCACAGATAAACCGCTGTATGAGGTTGCAAAACCAGCTGTAGGCAATACGTGATTCGTACCGCTGCAATAATCTCCTGCAGACTCTGGGCTCCATTCACCTAGAAATACAGAACCTGCCGATGAAATTCTTGGAAGCATTTCTTCAGCATCCTGACAATTAATGATCAAGTGCTCAGGTGCATAATTATTCGAGATTTGGAATGCATCCTCAAGCTCATTAACACAAATAAATTTGGAATTCTCCATTGAGACTTTAGCAATTTCTCGAGTGCTAATTGTTTCTATGGCTTTATCGATTTCAATAGCAACTTTCTCTAAAAAAGAATTGTCCTGCGATATCAAAATGACCTGTGAGTCGATGCCATGCTCTGCTTGAGAAAGCAAATCATAAGCAATGAATTTCGGATTTGTGCATCCATCAGAAATAATCATTACTTCTGTTGGTCCAGCAGGCATATCAATGGAGACGGGCAACCCTAGTGTTGATATCATTTGTTTGGCTTTTGTAACCCAACTGTTTCCTGGGCCAAATATTTTATCTGCCTGGGGAATGGATTCTGTTCCATGAGCCATTGCAGCAATTGATTGAGCTCCTCCAACTTTAAAGATTTTTTCAATTCCACTTAACCGAGNTGCTGCAACAATCGCATCATTCACAAGNCCCTCCTTGTTCGGTGNTGAAACAACAAACGATTGTTTATTTTTAGCCAATGAGGAGGGCACACCGAGCATAATAGCAGTGGACGGTAGAGGGTTATTGCCTGCTGGTATGTATAGGCCTACATTCTCTATGGGTCTTTTTATAATCTGGCAGTTTACGCCTTGTTTAACTTCTGTTATTGCTTTTGCTGTATTGTAATTTGCTTGATGAAATGTCTTCACATTCTCAATCGCATTTTTAATCGATTGTATTAAAGAACCGGGTACTCGATTGAGAGCTGATTCAATTTCAAGATCGCTCATCAAAAAGTTTTCCATTTCAACGCCATCATACATTTTTGTGTATTTTCTAAGCGCTTCATCACCCTCTGACTCTACGGCTTCAAAAATTCTAGAAATAATATGACCTTGTTCATCTGAGTTCTCAATAACGGGCCTCTGAATAGATGATCTTTTTTCATCTTCAGTCAATCGATTCCATTTTATAATCTCGTAATTCATATTTTTACATCAACATTTTCTCAACAGGGACAACCAATATAGATGATGCTCCAACCTCTTTAAGGTCTTCTAATGTTTCCCAGAATACAGTCTCTTTGCATACCACATGAACGGCAACAGTCTCTTGGATGCCATCCAATGGAATGACCGTTGGTGATTCAGTGCCTGGTAATAGTCTTGTAATATCATTGATTGCGTCTTTTGGAGCNTGCATCATTATGTATTTGCTCTCATTTACTTGAAGCACTCCATTTATTCTTTCAATAATTTTATCGATCCACNTATTCTTAAACTGAGATTGCTTTGCATTTGACTTAACAACTGTTGCAACGCTTTCCATGATAGTCTCACCAAGCTCAAGATTNTGAGCTCTGAGTGTATTTCCGGTCGATACCAAATCACANATTGCATCAGCCTTACCCAAGCTTGGCGCCAACTCAACGGCTCCAGAAAACTCAGTGACATTTGCATTAATATTATTTTCAGAAAAATAGTTTCTTACTGTAAAAGGGTAGCTCGTTGCTATCATTTTTCCATCAAGGTCTTTGATTGATCGTATGCTTGATGACTCTGGATATGCAAATGATAGTTTGCAATGCCCAAAATCAAGTGGTGTTTGTAAAGCAAATTCACAGGATGACTGATTTGCTTCATATGATAATTTCTTTTCTATGGCTACATTTGCACCCACAAGTCCAATTTCACAAAGATTCTCCTGAATCAATCCAGGAATATCATCGTCTCTCACAAACATGATATCAAATGGCATATTTTCACCATATCCAATCAATTGATCCTTGGTGTGACTGATAACAAGCCCGCATTTTTGGAGCAGGGTNATGCTGTGGTCAGTGAGTCTNCCNCTCTTCTGTATGGCTATTTTTATTCTTTCATTCATTATTTTTTAGTCCTTTTCAGTGCCATCTTGTAGCCATTTGCTCCGTCAAANAGGAATCTTGCAACCCTTCCTATGGTTGTCAAGCTGACNCCGGTCATTGTTTTAATTTCTCTGTAGGTATATCCCTCATCAAGAAGCTCAGCNACGCTCCATCTGTCTTTAATGGATTCAAATTCAGCCGGTGTGCAAATGTCATTAAAAAATGAACGATACTCATCNANATCTTTCAATGTCATGATTGCTCGAAAAAAACGCTCTTCNGCGAGTTGTTCCTCTTTTTNAGTCAAAACTCTTTCAACTTTCATTTTGATATTCCTATAATCTATTGTACTAGTCTGTTAATACAGAATGACATTATAAGTATAGTTCCTTTAAATACAATAAGTTTTTTACTAGGGATTAGATTATTTTCGAAAGTATTGCTTTGCCCATCTCTTCCGTTGATACAAAGGAATCACTGGATAGGTCTGCAGTAAATATTCCTTCATCGAGAACAGCCTCAATGGCATTCTCTATTTCATTTGATTCTTCATCCAGATGGAGAGAGTGCTTAAGCATCATTGCAACAGAAAGTATCATCCCGCAGGGATTGGCGAGNCCTTTGCCTTGAATATCCGGTGCTGAACCATGTATGGGTTCATACACTCCAAAATTATCATTTCCCAAAGAAGCAGAAGGGATCATNCCTATAGAGCCTGTGAGCATTGATGCTTCATCGGTTAGAATGTCTCCAAATAGGTTTTCAGCAACAATCACATCGAAATCAGNTGGACGAGAAAGAAGATGCATGGTCGCAGCATCGACAAGAAGATGCTCCACCTCAAGACTGGGGTATTCATTATCGGTCAATGAAGTGGTTATCGATCTCCATAGTTGTGAGGTCGCCATGACGTTTGCTTTATCAACGGACGTCAGTTTATTCTTTCTTGTTTTTGCTAAATTTGCGGCAACTTTAACAATGCGTTCTATTTCAGATGCTGAATATTCGCAAACATCTTTTGCATAATCATCTGACTTTTCTTTCTCACCGAAGTAAATGCCCCCTATGAGTTCACGAACAAATAGGATATCGATGTTTTGAAGTCTTGAGTTTTCAATTGGTGAATTATCAATCAGTTGAGGATAAGTTTTAATTTGCCTTAGGTTTGCATAAACACCTAAATCTGATCTCATATCCAATAGACCTTTCTCGGGCCTGGTTTTTGCTTTTGGATCACTCCATTTTGGTCCACCGACAGCTCCCAATAGTACAGCATTGGATTGTTTGCATAAATCTCTGGTTTCTGCTGGATATGGATCGCCTGTTACATCAATCGCTATACCGCCAAACAGAGCATCATGAGTGATGAACTCATGGTTATATTTTTTTTCTATGGCCTTAAGAACTTTTAATGCATGTTCAGTAATTTCAGGCCCTATGCCATCACCAGCTAAAACCGTTATTTCTGCCTTCATAGATTACCCTTTATTCTCATATGCATTGATTTGGTCTTCATGGTTCAGTATGAATCCGAGCTGATCAATGCCATTCATCAGGCAATATCTTGAAAAGTGCTCAAGCTCGAAATTCTCTCTGACTCCATTGGAACTCTGAATACACATTGTCTCCAAACTAATGGTGACCTCAATCCCTTCGTTATCAATGAGCATTCTATGGAAATCTTCCGATACCGTAAGTGGCAGAAGTCCATTCTTCAAAGCATTGTTCCTAAAAATATCGGCAAACGATGTGCTTAAGATTGCTTTAAATCCATAATCAACCAATGCCCATGGTGCATGCTCACGTGAGGAGCCGCAGCCAAAATTGCTTCCTGTAACAAGAATTGAACAGCCATCTGATTTTTTCTGATTCAATGGAAAATCTTTAATCTTATTTCCAGCCTCATCAAATCTCCAATCTGTAAATAAACCATCTCCAAGTCCATCTTTCGTAGTCACTGTTAGAAATCTGGCCGGTATGATCTGATCGGTATCAATATCATTGACTGCAAGTACAACGGTCTTAGAAGTGAATTCAATAATCTTATCCATACAAGTTAACTATATTTTCTGGGATCCTCGACTGAACCTGCTATTGCTGATGCAGCTGCTGTTTTTGGACTAGCGAGTATTGTCCTTGCTCCTTTGCCTTGTCGTCCCTCAAAATTTCGATTGCTAGTGCTGACTGCTAATTTTCCATTACCTACTGTATCGCCATTCATTCCGAGACACATTGAGCAACCTGATTCTCTCCATTCAGCACCGGCTGATTCAAATATTTTATCCAATCCGAGGTTTTCTGCTTCTTTCTTAACAGCTTGAGATCCTGGCACTATTAATGCTTTTACACCGTGAGACACTTTTCGGTCTTTGAATATTTCCGCAGCATCTTGAAGATCAGATATTCTTGAATTTGTGCAACTACCAATAAAAACGACATCGATGTCTTTGCCTAAAATTGGCTTGCCAGCTTCAATTTGCATATAGTTAAGCGATTGCCTATAGCCAAGATCACCGTTTTCCTCTGGAACAATATCATCAATTTGTATGGCCATTCCTGGATTGGTTCCATAAGTCACCATCGGAGTTAATCGACCCACATCTACGNTTATCTCATTGTCAAAATCGGCATGCTCATCCGTGAATAACTGAGACCACTTTTCAATTGCTTGATCCCAGTCAGACCCTTTAGGAGACATAGGTTTATCNATTAAGTATTCAAAAGTTTTGTCATCGGGTGCAAACATTCCTGCTCTTGCTCCTGCCTCGATACTCATATTACAAATGGTCATCCTTTCTTCCAGAGAAAGCGATCCTGCCGTTGAACCTCTGTACTCAATTACATGACCAACTCCTCCGCCAACTCCAGTCTGCTGAATGATCTTTAAAATGATGTCTTTTGCAGTTACACCTGGATTAAGANTGCCGTTCATGTTGACAGCAAATGTTTTTGGTTTTCTCTGCAGCAAACATTGAGATGCTAAGACATGACCAACCTCAGTTGTACCAATGCCAAACGCAAGGGCACCGAATGCTCCATGCGTGCTTGTATGGCTATCGCCACATACAATAGTTTTACCCGGCTGGGTTGCTCCAAGCTCGGGTCCAATTACATGGACAATCCCTCTTTTGTCAGAGTCAAAGCCAAAAAGCTCAATTCCGAATTCTTCACAATTTCTGATCATATCCCTTATTTGGTCCGCAGGCCCTTTTTCAACAACAATATCAAGATCACGGATGCTTCGAATGGGAAGGGTAGGTGTGGAATGATCCATNGTAGCAAGAACCTTATTAGGGGCTCTTACAGGCAATCCCTGGTCTCGAAGAGATTGAAAAGCTTGTGGAGTTGTAACCTCGTGAATAAGGTGTAGATCGATATACAGTATTGCAGGTGTTTCTTGGGTTTCTTCAACAACAAGATGATCTTCCCAGACCTTTTCAAATAATGTTTTTCCTGATTTATTCAACGGAGATCAACCAACCCCATTTGTCATCAGATTTACCATTAAACAAGCCAAAAAATACTTCCTGAATGCTCTGTGTAACTGGACCTCTTTTTCCCTCNCTGATCTGAATCCTATCCACACTNCTAATCGGTGTAATTTCAGCAGCTGTGCCAGTAAAAAATAATTCATCGGCAAGATATAGTTCTTCTCTTGTAATTCTTCGTTCAATGCAATCAATGTTNAGATCTTCTGCAATTTTCATTACAGAATCTCTTGTGNTCCCATCTAATATTGAGGAACTTAGAGGAGGGGTCACTAGCTTGCCATTTTTGATCATAAAAATATTCTCACCTGAGCCTTCACTCACAAACCCATCTGTATCAAGGCAAATGCCTTCATCGTACCCATTTTCCTTCGCTTCTATTGCTACCAATGTGCCGGATAAATAATTACCAGAGGCTTTAGCCATAACAGGTATTGTGTTTGGAGCAATCTTATTCCATGAGGAAACACCAACATCAACTCCTTTTTCTAGAGCATCTGCACCGAGCAAGGTTCCCCATTCCCAAGCTGCAACGATTACCTCTACGTCATCATCTTTTGACGCATGAAGGCCAAGGTCGTTGTAACCTCTAAAGGCTAACGGCCTGATATATGCGCCACTGTTTAGTTCATTCGTAACAATAATATCTTTGCAGGCCTGGCTCAGCTCTTGAGGAGTATATGCAATATTCATTCTGTAGATTTTTGCTGAATCAAAAAGTCTCTTTATGTGATCATCCAAACGAAAAATTTTTGTACCATCATTAGTGGAATAAGCTCTTATGCCTTCAAAGACTGCAGAGCCATAATGCAATGCATAACTAAGGACATGAATCTGAGCAGACTCCCAAGGAACCAGTTCATTGTTAAACCAAATATTTTTAGTTGGCTTGAGGGGCATAGTCTCTCCTAATGTTTTTTTTGATTTCTCTCTATTCTGTTAATGACTTCAAGATAGGCCAGTGCGCCAGATTCTATAATATCTGTACTGATACCATTCCCTCTATAATTCTCACCATCATAACCTACAGTGACGGTTACTTCACCCTGAGCATCATCGCCAACACTGACGCTGTGAATTTCAAAATTTACCAATTCAAGATCATAACCTGTTATGTCACTGATTATATTAAATACAGCCTCAATAGGTCCGCTGGCAGGATCATTTTGATTATCACGTTCAATGATATTTTCATCTGAATCCATAAGCTTAAGAATCGCGGTTGATCCCCTGGAAGATCCAGTGCTTGTTTCTAAATCCATAAGAGACCATCTGCTCATGTTTGCAATATCTGCATTTAGAACAATGGCTTCTATATCGGTGTCAAAGATTTCCTTCTTTCTATCTGCCAATTTCTTAAACTCTTTAAAAGCAGGATCGACTTCATCTTTTTCGAGACTAAAACCAAGATCATTGATTCGATCTAGAAATGCATGTCTCCCGCTGTGTTTGCCAAGTACAAGATTGGATCTTGCAATGCCAACATCTTGAGGCTTCATGATTTCATAAGTGGATGAATCCCTAAGCATACCGTGTTGATGAATGCCTGCCTCATGAGCAAAAGCATTGTCTCCTACGATGGCTTTGTTTCTTGGTACATGCATGCCAGTAATGGATGAAACCAATCTACTGGTAGGGTAGAGTTTTGTGGAATCAATGGATGTTTTAAAATCAAAATACTCCTCCCTTGTTTTAATCGCCATACACACTTCTTCTAGCGAAGTATTTCCAGCACGTTCTCCAATGCCATTGATTGTGCATTCTATTTGCCTTGCTCCGGATTCTACTGCTGCTAAGCTATTAGCGACAGAAAGACCTAGATCATCATGACAATGAACACTGAAAACAACATTCTCAGTACTTTTGCAGTTGGTGATTAGATGATTGAATAATTCACCAAATTCGTATGGGATTGTATAACCTACAGTATCCGGAACATTGATCGTAGTAGCACCTGCTTCGATTGCAGCATTGACAACTTCTGTTAAGAAACCATGATCGGTTCTGGAGGCATCTTCAGGAGAAAACTCGACATTGTCACAAAAAGACTTGGCCATCTTTACACCTTCATAGGCAGCTTTTAGAACTTCGTCCTTTGCCATATTAAGTTTATGCTTGAGATGAATTTCGCTGGTAGCAACAAAAACATGAATCCTTCTATTTTCATTGACCTTAAGAGCCTCATTTGCTTTTTCTATGTCGCTTTCATTGCATCTTGCCAATGAACAAATAGTCGGCCCATCAATTTCAGAAGCAATTGTATTTACTGCATCAAAGTCACCGGGTGATGCGGCGGCAAAACCCGCCTCTATCACATCGACATTTAACTCCTTCAATGAATGTGCAATTTTTAGTTTTTCACCAATCGTCATGCTGCAGCCCGGTGCTTGTTCACCGTCTCGTAAAGTGGTGTCAAAAATTATGATTTCTCTTGAATCGCTCATATTTAGTTTTTAGCTTTGTCCACAATTTTATTTGCAGAAATCCATGGCATCATTGATCGAAGATTCTCTCCCACTGTCTCAATGGAATGCTCAGATGTGTTCCGCCTGTATTCATTCATCTTTGGCCCACCAGAATTGCAATCATCCATAAAATCTCTGGCAAATTTTCCAGATTGGATTTCAGCTAGGATTTTTTGCATTGTTTCTTTAGTTTCGTCATTCACTATCTTGGGACCTGTAACATAGTCACCGTATTCTGCAGTATTGGAAATACTATACCTCATGTTTTGAAGACCACCCTCATATATAAGATCTACAATGAGTTTGACTTCATGAAGGCATTCAAAATATGCCATTTCAGGTGGATAACCATTTTCGACCAAGACTTCATACCCGTTTTGAATCAATGATGTCAATCCACCGCATAGAACAGCCTGTTCGCCAAAAAGATCTGTTTCCGTCTCATCTTTGAAGTTTGTCTCAATGATTCCAGCACGACCGGATCCAATTAATGAGGCGTAAGAAAGGCCTATATCTTTTGCTTTTCCTGAAACATCTCTATGAACTGCAAGCAAGCAGGGCACTCCGGCGCCAGTTTCATATTGAGATCGAACAGTATGGCCCGGGCCTTTGGGAGCAATCATTATCACATCAAGGTCATCTCTCGGCATGATCATTTCAAAATGAATATTGAAGCCATGAGCGAATGCCAGGACCGCACCATTTTTTATGGTTTCCTTTAAATGATTTTCATACATCACAGCTTGTTTCTCATCAGGGATCAGCATCATGACAAGATCTGCATGCGGAACAGCATCTTCAACTTCTTTAACATCAAATCCAGCTGCTTCAGCTTTTGCCCATGAAGCAGACTCTTTTCTAAGAGCAACGGTTACATTAGCGCCTGAATCTTTTAAATTGTTAGCATGAGCATGTCCTTGAGATCCATAACCAACAATAACAATATTCATGTCCTTAATAATGTTCTGATCGGCATCACTGTCGTAATATATTTGCATTCGTTGCACTCCCTTTTTATTAAATTATAAAAAAACCCCGCTTTTTGGCGGGGTCTTAGAAATTCTCTTGTAGTAAAAAAACTCTATCTCACCCCGGTGTGATAAATCAGCAGCAGGTTCAGTAAAATATCTTCTGACCCAATGGCTCTCTGTATAACTTTAATATCATTCAAATTTTTCATTCGCCAATCTTCATTGAACATGAGCTTTTTGTCAACATATATTCTATTTTCCTGATCAACTTTATTGTTAGGAATTTGTATTGGAAAGATTCTTATATATCGATATATCAAAAATATATATCGAACCAAATTACAAGGTTTTTTTAGTAATAAATTTTTGTCATTAGTCTTTGGAGTATTTTTTGATTATGCTATTATCAATGCTTCATTGGGACCAGTGCCCAAGCTTTCAAAATAAACCATTTAGGGAATGTTTTTATGAATAAACATAAAATTACTACCAAACTGATCATAGGCAGTCTCTTGCTTGTATCGATTCCAATGATGGTTCCGGCGGAAACTTTGAGTCAGATCCTTACTGCTCAAACCGAAAGAACTCTATTGGCACAAGAATCACAAGTGCGTGTTGATAAAATCAGTGATCAAACAAATAAGTTACAAGATCAATACAGAGCAGCACTTAAAGAAATTGATGGTCTTCAAATTTATAACAAGCTACTGGAGCTTCAGATTGAAAACCAAGCCAGAGTAAAAGTTGATTTGGAAAAATCAATTGTTCTTGTATCAGTCATTAACAGACAGATTGTTCCCACAATGACAAAAATGATTGACTCATTGGATCAATTTGTTCAGCTCGATGTTCCCTTTCTGCTAGATGAGCGATCCAAACGGGTTGATACTCTTAAAGAAATTATGCAAAGAGAAGACGTCACAATTGCTGAAAAATTCAGAAAAGTAACTGAGGCGTATCAAATAGAAAATGACTATGGTAAAACCATTGAAACCTACAAGGATACTCTTGAGGTTGATGGCAAAACACTTGAATTAGATTTTCTACGTGTTGGTCGTGTTGCATTCATGTATCAATCAATTGATGGAAAGGTATCTGGTGTTTGGAGCCAAAAAACAAATCAATGGGAAGATGCCAGTGACAATCGTAATGAAATTAAGATGGGCCTAAGCATAGCCAAGAAACAGGTCGCACCTGATTTGGTTATCATCCCCGTTGATAGTGCGGAGGTACTCTAAATGAAGAAGACATATATATTTGTAGTTTTAGCATGTCTAATAACTAGCCCACTGTTTGCTCAGCAATCAGCATTGACCATTGATCAACTGCTTGAAAATGTAGAGCAAGGAAAAATCAATGACAACTCTGAGAATAGAAAAAGAGAAGCTGAATTTAGACAAAAAAGAGATCAACAGGACAGTCTCCTATCTGAAGCTGAGACGACTAAAGTTAATGAAGAGAATAGAAGTACCCAATTAGAAGCAATCTTTGAAGAAAATGAAGCAGAATTAAATATCCTTCAGGATACTCTAACTGAAAGACTTGGTGCCCTTAAAGAACTTTTCGGAGTGATGCAGCAAGTTGCTGGGGATGCCAGAACAAGGTTTGATAATTCATTAACAAATGTTCAATATCCTGATCGTAGTCCTTTTCTGGAAGATTTGGCTAAAAAAATTGGAAGCAACTCACAATTACCATCAATCGATGAGATTGAGAGATTATGGTTTGAACTCCAAAGAGAAATGACTGAAACAGGAAAAGTTGTCAAATTTACTACTGAAGTTATTGATACCAACGGAAGTAAGCAGTCCACCGAAGTTGTAAGAGTGGGAGCTTTTAATATTGTAGCTGATGGAAAGTATCTAACTTATTCTCCAGAAACTGGCAATGTCACTGAAATTCCAAGACAACCCGAAGGCAGAAGATATACCAGCAGCACTTCAAATGTATTTGAATCTGGCGAAGATAAAGTCGCCTTTGGCCTTGACCCAACATTGGGCGGAGTATTGGCATCTTTGGTTGCAAGACCTAACTTAATGGAAAGAGTTCAGCAAGGTGGTATTGTAGGTTATCTCGTATTACTGCTTGGTGTATTTGGTGTTGGTATTGCCATGCAAAGACTATATATACTCGTTGATGTTGATAAAAAGGTTACAGCTCAATTGAACAGTGATGTAATCAGTACTGACAATGCACTTGGAAGAGTTCTGAATGTTTATGAAGAAAACAAGAGTGTCGATACAGATACCCTAGAGCTGAAAATGGCTGAAGCTGTGTTCAAGGAAACACCAGAACTGAATAAAGGCTTATTAATCATTAAAGTAATTTCTGTTGTAGCTCCACTAATGGGACTTCTTGGAACAGTAACTGGAATGATCAATACCTTCCAGGCTATCACGCTATATGGAACAGGTGATCCTAAACTGATGGCTGGTGGTATTTCGCAAGCATTGGTTACTACTGTGCTCGGTCTGACAGTTGCGATCCCAACAACTCTTTTACATACGATTGTTAGTGGAAGAAGCAGAAGGGTAAGTCAGATCATACAGGAGCAGGGTGCTGGAATTATTGCAAGTCATTCTGAAAAAACCTCATAATTGAATAATTAAGAGGATCATTAAAGATGAGTGATGTAATTATAGCGGTCAGAGACTTCCTAGAGATGGGAGGACAAGTTCTGAATATAATTGCTCTTGTAATATTTCTGATGTGGATGTTAATTCTGGAGAGAATATCATTTTTTCAATCCGGATTAATATCTCAGAAAAGCTCTATACAGGCTAACTGGAGCAGTCGATCAGACAAAAAATCATGGAATTCAGATGCCATTAGAGAACAAATGATTTCTGAGTTTTCAATGTCTGCAAATCAATATCTACCAATCATCAAAACTCTTGTGGCTCTTTGTCCATTACTGGGACTTATGGGAACAGTTACTGGGATGATACAGGTATTCGATGTAATGGCTATCTCAGGCTCTGGAAACGCAAGATCTATGGCCTCTGGTGTCTCAAAAGCAACAATACCTACAATGGCTGGTATGGTTGGTGCTCTGTCAGGAGTATTTTTTGTGACATTATTAAATCAAAAGGTAACATCTGAAGTCGATGATCTAGAAGATAATCTGACAGCAGACAACTAAATTATTAAGGTATACATTTATGAGAAAAAATCTATTTCAAGCAGTGCCAGAAGAAGAAGCAGAAATAAACCTCACACCAATGCTTGATGTTGTTTTCATCATGCTTATCTTCTTTATTGTAACTGCCTCATTTGTAAAAGAGTCTGGTTTGGATGTAAACCGTCCTGATGCACCGACTGCTGTCAAAAAAGAAAATGCCAATATCCTTGTTGCAATAGGAGCCAATAATGAGATTTGGATCAATAGAAGAAGAATTGACCCGAGGGCAGTGAGGGCCAATATTGAAAGAATGCATGCTGAAAATCCTGAAGGTGCTGTAATCATTCAAGCAGATAAAAAAGCGTTTACTGAAACACTTGTGACTGTGATGGATTCTGCAAGACAAGCTGGCGTCTTCAATGTATCCATTGCTGCAAATGAAGGCGAGTAAGTTGACGATTTAGTATGTCTGAACTGATTCAACAAATAAGAAATACCATAGGGATCCAAGATCCTATCACACGAATTGCGGCTGCTGGATTTCTTTCTATATTTACTACATTTGGAATACTGTGGGTAATGCAAATACTCATAGCAACTGGTGAAGGAGCAATCACTTCAAAATACGAAGGGAGATTTGTTGATTTTGTTCGAATAAAGAAAGACGAGTCACTGGATACAAAAAACGCAAAACCAAAAAAACCACCCGAGCCGGAAGAGCCACCACCCGAGCCTGAACAACAAATGGATGATATAGACACCAGTATGGATACTGTCAGTATTGGTTCAGTGGATGCAAACATGGATGTAGCTGCTGGTATTGGTGGATTCAATGCCGGTGAAGGTGAATATCTTCCAATCGTGAAAGTTGCACCCATTTACCCAAATAGAGCACTCTCAAGGGGCATAGAGGGTTACTGTATAATTGAATTTGTTGTCACAAGAAATGGGACAACCGCGAATGGAAAAGTTATTGAATGCACAAGCAGTCTTTTTGCAAAAGCCTCTTTAAAAGCCTCCTCAAAATTTAAATATAAACCCCGTGTTATAAATGGAACACCAATTGATGTGCCTGGTGTTCAACATAAAATTACATTTGAACTGGAGAAATAAATGAAGAAGCTTTCATTGTTTTTTATTCTTTCCTTTAGTTTTGTCATGCTTCCAGCATTCTTAGCTATCCCATCTGGTGAAGCAGTTGCTCAAGAGGAAGAACAGAGAAAGACGAAAAAAGTAGGCGCTATGACAGAGAAGGTCGCAAAAAAATTATCTGCCGCTCAAGAGTTAATCGAGCAAGAGAAGATTACTGAAGGACTTCAGGAATTAAATGACATTATGGCTTTCAAAAAGCTCACAGATTATGAAAGAGCCCAAGTTAATTATTTCTTTGGTTATGTAGAATATCTTAAAGAAAATTATGAAGGTGCTATAAGCTTCTATCGTAAAGTACTCCAAGGTGAAAAGGTACCCGAAGGCCTCGTATCATCAGCACGAACAACGATTGCTCAGCTTTACTTTCAATTGGAAGATTATCCAAGAACGATATCATCAGTAGATGAAATTTTAAAAAATCAAACTACACCCAGACCCGATCTATATATATTGAAAGGCACCGCTCAATACCAAATGAAACAGTATGAAAATGCAATTGAGTCGGTTACAGGAGCTATAACGGCAGCCGAGTCGAGAAATGCAGATCGTGTCACTCAACTTCAAAAGAATATAACCACTGCTGCAGGGAAATACAGAGTGAAGTATGACCGAAACAACATTGATCACATATCTTTAGCCAATGAAGTTAAAAAAGTTGTAAAGCTTCAGCTTGCTGATACAAGAAAGAGTAATGACAAGTATGTTCAACTCGAAGAGGAAATTAAAGGGCTCGAAGCAGATGCTAAAAACTTAGCAATAGGACCAACTAAGGAACAATGGTGGTTGTTGCTAAGAGCTTGTTACTATGAATTAGAGCAGATGGATCAAGTAAAAAGGGTCCTTGAACGATTGGTTGTTGAATGGTCAAAAAAAGAATACTGGGTCCAGCTTTCAGCAATGTACTCACAAGATAGACAAGAAAGTGAACAAATAGCTGCTTATCAAACTGCCTATCAAGAAGGGTATTTAGAAAAAAGTTCTGAGTTTGTAATGATGGCACAACTTTATTTATCCCAAGAGGCGCCTTATGAAGCAGCAAAATTGCTTCAAAAAGCAGTGGATGATGGAATCGTCGAAACTGATGATGAAAAAAATTGGATGGTATTGGCACAAGCATGGTTCCTATCAAAGTATGATGATAAGGCGATTATTGCTTTAAGAGAGGCCGCAAAATTAACCGATGATGGTGAGCTTGACATGAGGCTTGCTAGATCCTTATCAAACATTGGTGATTTTACGGGATGCATTAACTCTGCCAGCACAGGGATAACCAAAGGATCTCTAAAAAGATTGGACGAATCATATATAACGAAAGGTATGTGTGAATTTGAAGCAGCAAAATACGAGGATTCAAAAGACTCATTTGCAAAAGCAAAAATTGATGCTGACAGAAGAAATGATATCGCGCTCCAAGAATGTGCCGATACTGAGAATCTAACTCTTGATGCACTCATGGTGAAAATGGAAACACAAAAAGCGTTTCTTGAGATGGGCAAAGAAATTGAAGAGAAAGTTATCAGATGTCAACTTCCTTCATCCGTTAAAACAGTTGAGAACTGGTCGAAGTTTCTTGAAAAAGAAGTTGAGCGGGTAACTTTGCTGCAAACCCAAATAGCGGCTATTGAGGCTCAGCTTGCATCCGGTGAATCTCAGGCCTTAACCTTTTAACTGCTAAATATATCCCAAAACATTTTTAAGGCGGTAACAGCCAAAAGCATACTNAAGATTCTAAGGAGCCTATTTCTTTCTAACTTATGGGCCAATCGAACTCCAATTGGGACAAACAGTATTGTCAGTGGGACTATAAATGCTGCAAATAGCAGATTGACATAACCAAGCGANTAATCCGGAAGATTTGGTAATGAGTATCCACTAATTACGAAGCCAATTGACCCAGGAATGGCAATGATGATTCCTAAAGCAGANGATGTGCCAATGGCTTTTCTTATCTCAATACCCATATAGCTCATGATCGGAACACTTAAATTTCCACCTCCAATACCCATCATGGAGGAAAATATACCAATAAAAAATGGAGAAATATTCAGCAATGGGTGCTCAATGATTCTTAACGACTCATCCTTTATACTGCTAGTAAACATCTGATAAGAAACGACGGAAGCCAATGTTGCAAAGAGCAAAGTTAGACCCTTAAATGATGTTATACCNGCAAGATAACTCCCTAAGGCTGAACCCAAAGCTATTGGTATAAGCCATTTCTTGAAGATGGATTGATTAAATGATCCTCTTTTTGAATGCTCAAAAGCAGACCTCAGGCCCGTCGGAATAATTATAAATAAGGATGTTCCCACAGCAACATGCATTATGATCGATTGGTCAAGACCAAAATAGGTTAGAAGATAGTAGAGCATAGGAACAATAACTATTCCTCCACCAATTCCTAACATTCCTGCCAACACACCTGCCGCAGAGCTCGCAGATGCAATAAGTATTATTGTGATTAAGTTAGGTTCCAAAAGAGTGATTCCTATATATGGAGTATTTCAATTAACTCACCGCAGGTTCCTTTGATNGTATTCGTCTGAACTTTTTCAAAGCTTGGGATGCTAGAATCATATGTTTTCTCAGGAGAATTGGACTCATGTGCAAGAAAGCTAACAATTGAGATACCCGTTGGCAAGTAACCAGAGACGGATTCTCTTGGTCCAGCCTCGGGTGGCATTTCATCTANCTCTATTAATGATTGCCCCCTAATAGCCANAGCAGCAGATTTGTATTGTGTGTCTTCAGGAAGATTAAAAACTTTTGAGATGGCTCGAATTCTTGATTGCATGGGTGGTGCTTTATCTATAGATAACTTTTCATTTAAAAAAGATTGCATCTCATTAATGTCTTTCCCAGCAAGAATGACGATGAAGGTTTGGTCGATATCGCATCTTGGTGTGGGGCTATCAAACTCATCCAATTTTGACTTGAATTGGGTCAAATAAAGAACTTCCTTTGACGGACCCATGATTTGCATCGCTCTGATCTGATCTGTAAAAGACAAGTCTGCAGGCTCACCGATAATCTCGAATGGAGAATCCATGATCCTTGTCGCTGATTTATCAACGTCTCTTACAATCAGTTCTGCTGCATTCCATCCATAGGTTCCAAATGGCACATAGGAAGAATCAATATTTTGTTCTACAAACCGAAAGAAAAAATCATTTGAACCTTCTGGACTCATATAAATCATTTCTGAATTTTCAATGTTTGGTGCGTTCCAGCTTTTAGCCTGGTGAGCATTGACTCTGGTGGAGGAGACAAAATTATAGTTCAAATATTTTGAATAAATATCAATAACCCGATCGAGATCGGGCGATGTTATTGTAACTGCTGTAATGCGTCCAAGTTGCATAATATGACATCAATTCAAAAGATAGAGAATATCATAATATTTGTATACACTTGATCAAATCTAGATAACTTTAAGGGAGTGAAATAGTGTCAAAAGTTTCAATTTGTGAAGTAGGACCAAGAGACGGTCTCCAGAGTGAGCCTGAACTCCTTTCAACTGAAGTAAAAAAAGAATTCATTACACGGTCAGTGAATGCAGGCATCAAAAACATTGAGGTTACAAGTTTTGTTCATCCAAAGAAAGTTCCTCAAATGGCAGATGCGGAAGAGCTTGTTGCAAGCTTGCCAGAATATGATGATGTTTCATATATAGGGCTCATCATGAACCAAAGNGGATTTCAGCGTGCCAAAGATTGTGGAATCAAAGAAGTCGGAATGGTCATTGTAAGTACTGACACATACAATATGAAAAATCAGGGTGTGGTCACTCAACAGTCGATTGATAATTGGTTAGAAATCTCTGCTGAAGCAAAACAATCAGGGATAAGAACGAATGTCTTGATTGCATGTTCATTTGGATGCCCATATGAAGGAGAGGTTGATCCAGAACATATTGCTGTGATTGCAGAAAAAGTCCTCCAAGGAAATCCTGATATCATTGGTTTAGCAGACAGTGTGGGTGTTGCAGTGCCCAATCAGATTAAAAAAACATTTTCACTGATTAAGGAACTTGCTCCAAATTTACCCTTAAGAACCCATCTGCATAATACAAGAAATACGGGTCTAGCAAATGCAGCAGCAGCGATCGATGCAGGAGTCACAATTATTGATTCATCCACAGGAGGAATTGGAGGGTGTCCATTTGCACCAAAAGCGACAGGGAATATACCGACAGATGATTTACTTTACATGCTCAACAGATCTGGAGTGGAAACAGGAGTNGATCTTAATCTTGTCGTGGAAAATTCTGAATGGCTTGAAACTAAACTNGGGAGAGCAGTTCCAGCGATGGTTCCAAAAGCAGGAATATTCCCAGAAAATGCTGAAATAAACATGCAATAAAAGTATGATTAGTGTAGATTTTTTTTTAAGCTAATATTTCATACAATTCAAAGAAAAGACCGGACTGAGTAAAAAAAATTAATTTTGGTGCGGCTAAAAAAAATAGGAGAAAATATGAGTTATCGACTTGGAGTTGATGTAGGAGGAACTTTCACTGATCTTTTGCTAGTCAACGAAAAAACTGGAGCCCTTCATACTGCAAAAGTACCCAGTACACCAGAAGATTCTTCCATCGGAGTTTTTAACGGAATCAATCGAGTATGCGACAACGCAGGCGTTGATCCATCCCAAATAAATACTGTTATGCACGGAACAACAGTTGCTACAAATACTATTTTAACTGGGACCGGAGCCAAAGTAGGCCTCATAACGACTAAAGGTTATCGTCAAGTTCTTCAAATCGCTCGTTCTTTTGTGCCTGGTGGCCTTGGTGGATGGGTTATCTACAATAAAAGCAACCCATTAGCACCATTAGCTTTGACAATAGAAGCCGATGAGAGAATATCAGCAAAAGGTGAAGTCCTTTCAAAATTAAAGGTTGGTCAACTTGCCAAAGATATCAAAATGATGAAAGAAAAAGGTGTCGAAGCTGTGACGGTATCTCTCATTAATTCATATGCTAACGATAAACATGAAAAAGAGATAAGAAGTGTCATTAAAAAGAAAAAACTTCTTCCTAAGATTCCTGTTTCATTGTCATCTGAAGTAGTTCCTGAAATGCAAGAATATGAAAGAACAATCACCACTGTAGCAAACTCTTATGTAAGACCAAAAGTTGCTGAATATGTGAAAAACCTTCAGAGCGGTTTAAAAAGAAGAATGAAAGACGTAAAGTTACGTATTCTTCGTTCGGATGGTGGTCTTGCCTCCGCAAAAGCGTCGTCAGATTCTCCGGTAAACCTTTTAATGAGTGGGCCAGCTGGAGGTGTATCTGGAGCAATTTGGATAGCAAAACAAGCTGGGTATGAAAACTTAATGACTTTTGATATGGGTGGTACTTCCACAGATGTCTCCTTGGTTAAGGATGGTGTTGCCGAGCAAAGCCGTGAAACCTCAGTAGGAGATGTAACGGTAAGGGCATCATCTGTTGATGTTAGAACTGTAGGAGCAGGAGGCGGATCGATTGCGCATGTTCCTGAATTGACAGTTGCCCTAAGAGTGGGTCCTCAAAGTGCAGGGGCAGCACCGGGTCCAGCATCTTATGATAAAGGAGGCACTGAGCCTACCGTTACTGATGCAAATGTTGTACTAGGTTATATACCAGCAGATTATGTAGAACTCGGTGGGGATTCGGATTGGAAAATCAGAAAGGATCTTGCTGAAGAATCAATTAAACCGGTAGCAAAAGCACTTGGTCTTTCTATCAAGCAAGCAGCATCCGGAATCATTGATATTGTCAATGAGACTATGTATGGAGCTCTAAGGCTTGTTTCTGTTGAAAAAGGATATGATCCAAGGGATTTTGCATTAATCGGCTTTGGAGGCGCAGGTCCGCTTCATGCGAATGCATTGGGTAAGCTGACTAATTCATGGCCTGTCATCATTCCTCCTGGTCCAGGAGTACTTTGTGCTTACGGGGATGTTACAACAAATATTCAAGATGAATCCTCTATGTCTTTCATTAGAAGATTCTCTGACACAGATAAAAAAGAAGTCGTAAAGATATTTGAAGACTTAGCAAAGAAAGCCTCGAAAACACTCGACGCAGAAGGTGTTGCTAAGACCAAAAGATCTACAGCATACCAAGTAGATCTCAGATATCTCGGTCAAGGAATGACCATCAATGTTGATTTTGATATAGCTGATTTAAAGAAAAAAGGCTTAGATGCAATCGGAGATAAGTTTGATGAGTTGCATAAACAACTCTTTACTTTTTCACTGGATGAAGAAAAAGAACTGGTGAACTTAAGAGCAGTTGTCAAGGATCAAGCGCTTACTTTAAAAGCTCCCTCTGTTGGAAGAGGAGGGCCTAAACCTACTAAGGCTTCAATCATCGCTGAAGGAAGCCCAGTTTTCATGGATGGTAAAAATCAAAAAGCTAATATTTATGACCGTTCAAAACTTAAATATGGAAATGTTGTAAAAGGTCCAGCCATAATCAAGGAAATGGACTCCACGACACTTATTCTTTCAAAGCATGAAGGAAAAGTAGATAAATTTGGCAACATACTAATCACGCCTGCAAAATAAGGGAGCCGAAAGATGCCAGCTAAAATAGTACAAAACAACAGTAAGAAATTTAACCGAGTCAAATTGGATCCAATAACACTTGATGTTATTGAGAACTCCATGTTTTCAGCAAGATGGGAGATGGACGCAGTCCTTTTTAGAACTGCAATGTCGCCAGGCATTAGAGAACAAGGTGATGAATTTCCAATGATTGCTAACCTAGACGGAAAGATGGTTGTGGGTCAATTTGGAAGCTTTATTCACGGGTTCAAAGAAGCGTTTGATGGCACCATCGAGGAAGGAGATATGTTTCTAACAAATGATCCTTACTCATGTAATGGTGCGGTCAGTCATGCCAATGATTGGCTATTACTCAGGCCTATTTTCAAGGATGGTCGACTCATTGCGTATGCTGCGATGTTTGGTCATATGACTGATGTCGGTGGAAAGGTTCCGGGTAGCTTACCAACAGATGCAACTCAGATTTTCGAGGAAGGCATAAGAGTACCTCCAACAAAGATATACAAAAATGATGAGTTGCAAGAAGAAATTTTGAACATCATCCTTCATAACTGCAGGCTTCCAATTTGGAACAAAAGTGATTTTAATGCAATTGTCGCCTCGATCAAAACTGCTGAAAAGAGAGTAATAGAAATGGCGGACCGCTTCGGGGATGACATTTTCTATTCTGCTCTAGAGGACCTTCTTGATCGAAATAAGAAGGCTATGGCTACACTTATTAAGAATACCGTCCCTACAGAAAAACAGTATTTTGAAGACTATATTTGTGACGATGGATTAGGAATGGGGCCATATAAAATCAAATGCGCAATGTGGAGGGAAGGAAAGAAGGTAATTTTTGACTTTGAAGGAACAGATCCTCAATCCATAAGCTCAGTGAACTTCTTCCTCAATGAGGAAATGTTTAAGATGTTCTGTGGCGTCTATATGATTATGGTGTTTGATCCTGCAATTATGTTTAATGATGGATTCTATGATCTTATGGAAGTAAGAATTCCTCAAGGCACTTTACTTAAGCCAAACTATCCTGCAGCTTTATCGTGCAGAACTCATGCACTGGGAAGAATATTCGATGTACTGGGAGGCCTCTTAGGCCAAGGAGCTCCAGAATTCCTCTGTGCTGCTGGATTCTCAGACAGTCCTCATTTGATGTACTCAGGTTATGATAAAAATGGCGAATGGTATCAGCTGTACATGATCGGATTTGGCGGTGTTCCAGGAAAACCAATGGGTGATGGTCCTGATGGGCACTCTTTGTGGCCTAGCTTCACCAATGTTCCAAATGAGTTCTTGGAGAGCTATTTCCCACTCGTTATCGAGGAATACTATACTGTTCCAGATAGTGGAGGGGCTGGTTACAACAGAGGTGGTAATGCACTATGCACAACTTACAAGTTCCTAGAACCCGGAGAAGTATCAATCCATGATGATAGATGGTTAACCTATCCGTGGGGAGTTAATGGTGGGACACCTGGAGCTAGAAGCACAAAAACACTTGTGAAAAAGAATGGGGATACTGAGCTTCTTCAATCTAAGTGCGACAGAATAATCGTTGAAGAAGGTGACACACTTTATCATGTTACATGGGGAGGAGGTGGATGGGGTGATCCATTCACAAGAGAGCCTGAAAGAGTACAATTCGATGTTGAAGCAGGATTAGCAACAAGAGAAGGTGCTAAAAATAACTACGGTGTTGTTCTGCGAAAAGACAGCAGTATTAATATGGCTGCCACTAAGAAGCTTAGGGCAGAAATGTCTAAAGCTAGAGGCAAAGCAAAGCTCTTTGATAAAGGCTTCAGTTCAATCAAGGAATTGAAATCTAGATGCAAAGATGAAACAGGTCTCGATGCGCCAGAGGATCCAAAATTCCAGAAGTGGATGACTGCTTCTTAAGTCTCTATTAGATAATAAATACTTATTCCACAATCACTCAGAGTGATTGTGGATATGTACGTCGCTTTGTGGATATGGAATTGAAATCCCTTCTTGATCAAACCTTTTCTTAATCTCTTCAAGCAAAGAATAAAGAACATCTAGGTATTCAGAATTCTTCACCCAAGGCCTTACTATAAAATTCACACTACTATCTGCTAACTCAGATAAGGCAATTCTAGGCTTAGGTTCTTTCAATATCCTCTCATCCTTAGACAAGACATCTGCTAGCACCTCTTTAACCTTGTCAATATCATCGTCATAGCTACAGCCGATAACAATATCAATTCTTCTTTCTTTCTGGTGAGAAAAGTTAACAATGCTTCCATTCATGATACTGCCATTNGGAACAACAACTATTTTATTATCTGGAGTCCTTAAAACAGTTGAGAATATCTGAATGTCATCTACTGTTCCTAGATGATTGTCNGCCTGAATATAGTCTCCAACTTTGTATGGACGATATATTACTATCAAAATACCTGCTGCAAAATTAGAAAGTGAGCCTTGAAGTGCAAGACCAATTGCAAGGCCTGCAGCACCTAAAACTGCAATAATCGATGTTGTTTGTATGCCTAACTGATTGATCGCAGCAATAAAAACCACAATCATCAATAAGGTATTCAAAAGATTTGTCACAAATATNCTGACTGTGTCTTCTGTATTGGATCGTTCTANAGCAGAAGAGATTATTTTTATAATAATTTTAATAGCTTGCCGCCCTATGATCAGAATACATAGAGCAATAAAAAAACTAATTCCAAAAGAGCTGAGCAGCTCAGTTAGTTGATTCCATAGATTTTCGTCTAAATTAAAGTCCATAATAAATTACCTCGCTTTTTGATGATATCCGGTATTTGGCATTAAATCGATGGCTGAAGCCATTCTATTAGTCATATTATAAAAAGCAGCCACAGCAGAAATATCCCATATATCATGTTCATCAAATCCATTCTTTTGTAAATGCTCACGATCAGATTNAGTTATANTTTCTGGGCTCTCAGAGATTTTCCATGCAAAATCTAGCATCGCTAAATGTCTGTCACTCAAATTAGCTGCCTTGTAATTCATAACCAAAAGCTCTCCCAACTTTGGGTCCTTGGACATATGCCTTACAGCTGCTCCATGAGCAACCATGCAGTAAAAACATCGATTGAATGAAGATACGACGACTGCAATCATTTCACGCTCGAGTTTTGTTAAACCTGAATCATCCAGCATCAGGTTATTGTAGAAACCCATAAATGGATCAAGCTTCTTCTCGTCATGAGCATAGGCAAGAAGTACATTAGGTATAAACCCTAATTTTTGTTCACATTCATTGAAATAATCCTGTGTTTCTTTTTTCAGCTTTCCTATTTGGATATCGTCTGTGATCTTGAGAGCTGACAAATGATTTGGTTGAGACATATCTTTCCCCTTTGATACATTTTTCATTAGTTAGAATTTGTTATGATAATCAGATTCTATTTTATGGAGAATATCATGCCAACAGTATTTGTTACAGGTGCCAATCGCGGTCTCGGTTTTGAGCACGTAAAACAATATGCAGAAAAAAAATGGGAAATCATAGCTTGCTCAAGAAATCCTGAACAATCAACTGAGCTTCTTCTATTAAAAGATCAATATCCAGAAACTATCGCCATTGAAAAGCTTGACGTAACAAATTATGAAGAAATAACAGCCTTAAGCAAAAAATATGCAGACAAATCTATTGATATACTCATTAATAATGCTGGGACCCTAGGNCCAAAGGGAGTGCCTGAAGCTATGGGTTATCAGAATATAGGGCATATGGATTATGAAATCTGGAGAGACATTCTAGAGGTCAATCTTCTTGCTCCCTTCAAGGTTGCAACAGCTTTTCATGATCAAGTGGCAATGAGTGATAAAAAATTACTGGTTATGATGTCGAGTGATCTTGGTTCAGTGGAACAAAATAACTTTGGCGGACTCTATTCGTATAGAGCGAGCAAAGCTGGATTGAATATTCTGTCAAAAGGAATGTCAATTGACTGGAAGGACATAACTGTCATCGCTTTGGCACCTGGATGGTGCAAAACATTTCTNGGTGGAGATGAAGCCGATGTCGAGCCTGATGTAAGCGTTACTGAACAACAAATGATGTTTGAATCAATTGAACCGAGTGACAGTGGAAAGTTTTTAGATCGTTTTGGAAATGAAGTGCCTTGGTAAATCAGTACATGACTGTGGTGGACTTCGTCTTCAGATATGAGTCCAAGCCTTCTTCACCAAATTCTCGTCCCCAGCCAGATTGTTTATTTCCACCAAATGGAATAGCAGAATCCACAGCAGCATGACAATTTATACTCACCTGTCCAGAATCAATCAAAGCAGCCATTTTGTGGCCAGTCGTCATGTCATTGGTCCAAACGCTTCCNGATAACCCATATGTGGTTTCATTTGTCCTTTTAGCAATNATTTCNAGTGACTCATTGCTGAATTTTTCGATGCACAATACAGGCCCAAATATCTCCTCTTTAGCAATAGTCATATCGCCCGTAACATNTGTGAATATTGTTGGCTCAATAAAGAACCCTTTTTCATTGATCTCATTTCCTCCACACACCAATGTTGCACCCTCAGAAATCCCTTGTTTGATATATTTCATGACTCTGATCCTTTGATCTTGCGATATCANGGGTCCAAAATCATTTGTCTCTATCAATCCATGACCGATCTGGAAGGACTGAGCCATATTCTTAACGCCTTCNACNAGTTCATCATGAATGTCTTCATGAGCAAATACTCTTGTCCCAGCCATNCAATTTTGACCTTGAAGAAAAAAACAAGCCCTAGCAACACCAGGGATTGCTTTTTCAAGGTCTGCATCATTAAAAACAACAACAGGGCTCTTTCCGCCCAATTCAAGAGTGACTTTTTTTAAGTTTCCTGCCGATGATGAAACAATCTTTCTTCCAACTTCAGTTGATCCAGTAAATGTAATNTTGTCCACATCATCGTGTTTTGCCAGGGCATCTCCTGCAGTTTCNCCAAGCCCTGTCACAATGTTGACAACACCTTTTGGTATTCCGGATTTCTCAATTAACTGAGCAAAATATAATGCCGTCAAAGGAGTTAGTTCTGCTGGTTTAAGAACAACTGTACATCCAGCTGCTAGGGCTGGAGCNAGTTTTAGAATTGCAAAAATAAGCGGAGAATTCCATGGAATGATTGCACCAACTACACCTATGGGCTCTCTTTTTGTGTATGTCAAAGATTCTCCATTCATTACGCCACCNGGCGAGACCGGTATTGTCTTCCCATGAATCTTCGGTGCCCAACTGGCATAGTACCTCAATAACGTGACNCCATGACTCGCAATCGAGTATTGTGCAAGTTGCATGGGCATACCGTTATCCAGAACCTCTATTTCGGAAAGAGTGGAGAAATTGGCTTCAATCTCATCCGATAAACGATGAAGAATCTGAGCTCGATCATGCGAGGGAATTTTTGACCATTCACCCGTCAGAGCATCNCTTGCAGATTTCACNGCAAGATCAATGNCATCTTTTGTTCCGGATTGGACTTCTGCTATTTTTTNCTCGGTTGCAGGATCTATTACTGGAATAGTCTCNCCTGAAGANGACTCCCTCCATTCNCCATTGATGAACAAAAGGTGCTTTGATTCTANAAATTTTATGGTTTCTTTGCTTATTGGAAGTTCGAGTGAATTATTCATAATTAACGGTTTGCAATAAAATCGATTATCAGGATAGTTTACAATGATTTATCATTATTCAAAGTCAAAATCATGAAGCAGACATTAAGATACTTAAATATATTTGAAAGGAATGTCACATTCCTCGCATTTGCTGCACTAGTTATTGTAATGTTTAGTGATGTTGCTTTTAGGGAAATAACTGGAACAGGGTTACATTGGTCCAGACAAGTTGGAGTTTATGCAAATTTATTCGTTGTGATGTTTGGCCTAGGAGTGGCCTCATCGGAAGCTGCCCATTTGAGACCTAAATTTGCAGATAATTGGTTGCCCAAATCACTTGATCCAATTCTAAATCGAATCCAGGAAGGATTGATGTGTCTTTTTTGTATTCTGTTTTCTGTCATTGCTTTTCAGGTGGTGATTGAAACATTCAGAGATGATGTTCAATCAATGGTTCTAAGGGTAGCGGTTTGGCCCTTTCAAATGATCATCCCAACGGCATTCTTTTTAACATCTGTCCGGCATCTGATTTACACAATCAATCCAGATCTAAGACCAGGGGAGGGTGCTAATTCAGGCATTGAATAATATTATGGCCTCTGCTTTATTTTTACCAATTATAATTCTTGTCTTATTTATCTTGAGACAGAACCTCATCGTTATTTTAGGTGTATCCACGGCATATGCTTATTGGGCATTTGGAGACGGAGTAATCAGTAATATTGTTGTCGATGCATGGGATGCTGCAAATAAGGATATTCTGTTGTCTATTCCTCTTTTTATTCTTGCAGGAAATATTATGTCCAGGGGTGGAATGGCATCAAGACTGATTGACTTAATGACTTCATTAACAGCACCCATTCCTGGAGGATTAGCAATTGCAACAATCATGTCGTGTGCAGCCTTTGCTGCTGTCTCTGGTTCAGGAACAGTCACATTGCTCGCCATTGGAACACTGATGTATCCTGCATTGATCAAAGCAGGTTACCCGAAAAATTTTGCACTCGGTGCATTATGTGCTGCTGGCACACTTGGTATTGTTGTGCCCCCAAGTATTCCATTGATTCTGTATGGAATCATGACGCAAACCTCAATAGGGGATTTATTTATTGCTGGCATTGGTCCCGCCATACTGCTGACATCTTTAATGCTCACTTATGCTGTGGCTCAAAACTTTTCACATCGGGAAAGCTCTTGGAACTTTTCTGATATTTCAAAATCACTGCGTAATGGTATTTGGGCATTGTTAATGCCATTGATCATACTTGGGGGAATATATACAGGATACTTTACAGCAACCGAATCGGCCGCAGTGGCTGTTGTTTATTCATTTGTTGTTGAATCATTGATTCATAAAGAAATGAATTTGGATGATTTGAGAGATGTCATAAGAGAAACAACAAAGCTTCTTGGGTCCTTGTTTCCGGTTTTAATGATTGCATTGAGTTTAAATGTATTCCTTACCTATGAAGAAGTTCCGCAAAATCTAGTCGCCTGGATGAGTGACAAGATTGATAATCCTGTTACAGCTTTGCTAAGCATTAATCTTTTTCTAATTCTGATTGGATGTCTCATTGATATTGGCTCTGCAATTCTTATTCTTGCACCTATGTTGATGCCAATTGCTGTATCGCAAGGNATTGATCCCACTCATTTTGGGATCATCATGGTCATGAATTTAGAAATAGGGTATCTCACACCACCTCTTGGGTTAAATTTAATCGTCGCAATGGGAGTCTTTAAAGAAAAGTTTTGGACCATATGCAGAGCAACTATTCCGTTTTTAATTATCATGCTCATTGGTCTTATGACCGTATCTTTTGTGCCTGAAATTGCATTATTTATGGTTGATTGATTCTTTGTGTAATAAAATATGCTTTTATTAAAAATTCTAGGAGAAAATGAATGAGCATTAATGTCGGAGATAAAGTTCCAAATATTAACTTTACAACCATGACAGCTGAAGGGCCATCGCCTGTAAGCTATGATGATTTATTTGCTGGAAAAAGAGTTGCCTTATTTTCAGTACCTGGTGCGTTTACACCAACGTGCTCTCTGCAACATCTGCCTGGTTTTATTGAGAAGGCATCTGAACTGACAGCCAAAGGAATTGACACAATTGCATGCATGGCTGTAAATGATGTATTCGTTATGGATGCTTGGGGTAAGAGCCAAGATGCTGAGGGGAAGGTACTAATGTTGGCAGATGGAAATGGAGAATTTACATCAGCCATTGGTCTTGACCTTGATGCAACAGGGTTTGGTATGGGAACAAGAGGACAAAGATTTTCATTGGTCATCAATGATGGTGTGGTTGAGATCGTAAACATTGAAGACGGTGGAGAATTCAGAGTGAGCAGCTGTGACTTCATGATCGACCAACTCTAAATTGACTATCAATAGAAAAATTGTTTTAAAAAAGTCTCCCGAAGGCATTCCTGTCGAAGGGGACTTTGAACTATTGGAAGAAGAGATTAATGGTCCCGGTTCCAATCAATTTCTAAGTAAAACAATTCATCTTTCACTAGATCCNTACATTAGAGGNGTCATAACCGGAAGACATATTTATTCTGAGAAGGTAAATGTTGGCGACACAATCGTCGGACGAACGGTTTCTGAAATAATTGAATCCAATCATCCTGAATTTAAAAAAGGAGAAACTGTACTGTCGTCCAATGGGTGGCAAGAGTATGGCATATCTGACGGTGAAGGAGTGCGTAAACTCACTGGTCATCAAGGGAAGCTGAGTACTGCACTTGGAATAATGGGTATGCCAGGGTTGACCGCATATGCGGGGCTAATGGTCTATGGTGAACCAAAAGAGGGCGATATTCTGGTTGTATCAGCTGCAAGTGGTCCGGTTGGCTGCATGGTTGGACAGATTGCTCAGATTCATGGCGCTAAAGCCATAGGTATAGCTGGCACTGAAGAGAAATGCAAAACAGTCAAAGATACCTTTGGATTCGAGGAATGCATCAATTATAAAACCGAAAATATTGATCAAAGAATCAAAGAACTNTGTCCAGATGGTGTGGATATCTATTTTGATAATGTTGGNGGAGAAACGCTCGATATCATGACAAAGAATTTGGCCTATGAAGCCAGAATAGTATTGTGTGGTTTTATGACTCAATACAATCTCTCTTCACCGCCTCCAGGGCCNAACCTAGGACCCATNGTTGGAGCAAGAGCCACAATAAGAGGGGTGGTTGTCTATGACCACTATGATAANCAAGANGAATTCATCTCAAAAGCCAATCAATGGCTTGAAGATGGAAAAATTAAATACATCGAAGATGAAGCGATTGGTATTGAAAAAACTCCTGCTCAGTTTTGTAAGTTAATGAGAGGAGAGAATTTCGGTAAAACTATCGTCACCATGTAATTAAACTTCAAACTAGCTTAATTTTGGAGATCGGAAGANGCCTTCCTTGACTTTTCTACTGACNGTTTCCTCGATATTATCCCCGATTTCTTTTCTTGATTTCATCGGCTNATCNGCAAAAGAATTTGATGGATAAAAAACATTTTCCTCATAAATAGGGCGATAAACTTCAGTCCGAAGAGTTCCCAATCGATTATACCCATACACACCTGCACGTGCAGATCTTACTCTGCGAAGCGCATCCATATCAATCACGCTCGATGCCCTTGAGCTCTCACCTGGACCATGATTCTGGACAATGACTTGTCCATTAAAATCAATGATTTTTGAATTGCCATAATTTGATCCTTCAGGAAGTGGGCCGCCAATCATACCGCCCGCATTCGATGAAATAAAATAAACCATGTTTTCTGAAGCGCGAGCTTTTTTATATGACTCCCATGCCATGTGATCTTGCTCGCCATGATCGGAAGTTGGGTGAAGAATAATTTCNGCTCCCTTCATTGTNAGAGCTCTTGCTGTTTCAGGCCATGCAATCTCACCNCAAGGCATCATTGCAATGTTCCCAAGCTCTGTTNTTGCAACAGGAAATAAACTATCCACTCCATGCTTTTCTATATATTGATCCAAAATATCATGTGGAGAGCTTGCTTCAGTTGTATTAATCCTTCTGTACTTGAGGATGATTTCACCGGNAGGATCGATCAGAAAAGAGCAATTGAAATATCTTCCAGGCCAATCATNGGTGGACTCATATGCATTGGCNCCNATATANATCTTGTACGTTTGAGCCATGNCCTGAATTCTCTCGATCTCATTCGAACCAGGAATATTTAGGCAAGCTTTCTCAATCCACTCATCTGGGTTTTCATGCAAGGGAAACCCTTGAAGATTAAACTCTGGAAAAAGATAAAGCTGCTTCATTGAGCCATTTGATGCAACCAATGATTTCAAGAGCTCTTCCCAGCGATCTATGCTCTTATTGATTATTGTCATTGCTTCTTCTCTGCTATGAGCGTTATTCACAACACAATTCATTGTCTGCATACATGTTGCTTTCCANATATCNGCCATCTTTTTNTCCTCTTTANNAATNATTTTTATTTTATCAGATTCCTCTCCCGATTGACGTTCGATGACGATGTCATATAATCATTTATTCTGAATGCATGTAAAAAAGGGGAGTGCCAATGAGTGGACATGACATAGCTTTATTAATACATATATTATTATTCGTATACTGGCTGGGTGGAGACATCGGTGTCTTTTATTCCAGCGGTTTGTCAGTGAACANGAACTTATCTCGTGATGCCAGACAAATGGCTGGAAAAATTATGATGAATCTGGATCTTATACCAAGGCTTTGTCTAAGCTTGATGTTGACAATTGGTGGCATTCTTACAGAGTATTACGGGATTGATCATCCAACGTGGCAATGGGTTGGAATTATCCTTCTAGGGCCTGTTTGGTTTTGCGCTCTTCTTTATATGCATTTTAATGAGGGAACAGACCTNGTAAAACAAATGACCAAAATCGACTATGTTTTTAGATGGGCCATGGTCATTACTTTGCTGGCGTCTGTCTTTTATGGATTCTATACAGATCGCCTGGATGCAGAGCCATGGGTNGGTTATAAGCTCGTTGTATTTGCTGGACTCATATTTTGTGGAATCATGATTAGAAAATATATTGGTGGTTTCATAAAAGGCATCCATAATATCGCGATTGATAATATCAATGAGGCAGACGATATTGAAATGAAAGCCAGTCTGGATAAGGCCAGAATCTTTGTGCTGAGTATTTGGGTCTTATTGATTGTAGAAGCCTGGATAGGCATTGCTAAACCAGGAAGCATAGGCTGATGAATTTANCCTTCTTTCTTTTGCTCTCCTGAACGAACCAGTAAGAAACATAGATAACAAAAGCAAGTCGATAACCAAACAATGATAGCGATTGGCATAAACTCGCCTGTGTAGATTGATCCGGATAGAATGCTGAATAAACCCCCGGTCACTAAACCAAGTGAACTGGATAATCCAGAACTGGCTCCGGCTATATTTGGGAAGTCACTAACGGCTTTAGCCATAGACATTGAGACGATAAAACCATGTGCAAAGAACATTAACGCAAGTGGAAAGATTATCGAATAGATATTGGTTCCGGTTAAATAAATCAACAGTGCGAGCAAAGATCCTGCAGCCAAATTAATCAATACCCCTGTATTTAAAACCTTCATCAATCCTAATCTGGCAGTGAGATTACCGGCAAAAAATGATGCCGAGGCATACAAGATCGTCAAAGAGCTCCATATGAGGCCAAAGCCAATGCTATCGATGCCTAAGTCTCTTGAAAATACAGTTGAACCAACTGCCAATATTGCGAAGAAACTTCCTGTAGTGAATCCATAGATAAATGTTGACCCAACAAATGTCTCTGATCGCAATAATTTATAGTAGTTTCTATACCAACTGGACTGATTCCTCTCAGCGTCAACCTTTGTGACGGTTTCAGGCAAATAAAATATAACTGGCAACAATATAGATAAACCAATCAATAGAGTAACCATAAAAATACCNCTAGGCGATCCAGTCAAAGAAAGTGCAATCGCCCCNACAACGGGAGCAATCATGGGTGCCATCCCCATGGTAGCGGTGACCCTAGATAATGATTTGGCTGCCATATCACCAGAGTAACTATCTCTAATGATCGCTCTCGATGTCACTGTGCCAACACTGCCCCCAATCCCTTGAAGAAATCTTGCAGCAATCAACGTCGACAGACTCTCAGCCGTCATGCAGACATATGAAGCGATGATAAACAAAATAATTCCTGAAACCATTACTGGTTTTCTTCCAAATTTATCAGATAGAAAGCCCATGAAAGGTTGGGCAGTTGCCAGACCAAATAGATANGCTGAAAGAATAAACTGAATTGAGGAATAACTGGATTGAAATTCATTGGCAAACAATTCCAGAGTTGGAACAACAATGGCCATACCAAACGGCGACATTCCGCTTGCAAACCCCAGAAGAAGAGTAGAGGGTTTCTTCAGAGTTTGTTGATTAGTCAAGTTTAGAGGTGAGCGCAGGTATAAATTCAAAAAGATCTGCAACAATACCAATGTCTGCTATTTCAAAAATTGGTGCATCTGCATCTTTATTCACTGCAACAATTGTCCCTGCATCCTTGATTCCTGCAATATGCTGTATTGCGCCCGAAATTCCAAAGGCAAAATAAAGTTCAGGAGCAATAATNTTTCCAGTCTGACCAACCTGCATGTCATTTGGAACAAAACCTGCATCAACGGCAGCTCTTGAGGCTCCAACCGANGCGCCGAGCTTGTCCGCGAGCTGATAGAGCAGCTCAAAATTCTCTGCACTGCCAACACCACGACCGCCTGATATAACTGTGGATGCGACCTGAAGATCAGGTCTTTCTGTTTTCTCTGACTCAATCTTTACAAATCTTGTGTGGTTAGGAAGATCAAGATTCGGCATTTCGGCCTCAATCACATTTGCACTATTTGAATTTCCAAGTTCTTTAAAAGAAGCGGTCCTTACCGTACCTAAGATTTTCTGACCATCAGCNATCTTAATTGTTTGAATCGCATTTCCAGCATAAATAGGTCTCTTAAACACCCTTTCTCCTTCGACAGACATGATGTCAGTGACTTGATTCACATCAAGAATTGCAGAGATTCTAGGTGCTAGGTCTCTTCCAAATGTTGAAGACGGGAGAAGTATGCAATCATACTCTTTCGAGATCTCAGCCACCACTGGAGCCAAAATGGAAGACACTGGGTATTCNAATGCTTCATTGCTTATGGTGAGCACATTTNTCACTGCTTCGATAGTGGATGCTTTCGACGCTATTGAATTATCATTTCCCAAAACCAATACATCTATGGATTCAGAAATTTGAGAAGCACAATTTACTGTTTTCGATGTTGATGAAATGATTTCTCCATCAAAATGTTCTGCAACAACCAATATCTTTGTCATGACAAAAGTCCTTTTTCCTTGAGCGCAACAAAAAGCTCATCGACATCATTAACCATCACACCAGACTCTCTTGGAGGGGGTGGGGTGACATTTATTACCTCAATTGAAGAACTAAANTCTGTGTTTAGTTCACTGGATTCGATAACATCNAGAACCTTTTTCTTNGCTTTCATAATATCAGGCAACTTCACATATCTAGGCTCATTTAACCTCAAATCAGTTGTAATGATTGCTGGTAAATCAATATCAAGTGTTTCCAATCCTTGATCGATCTCTCTNACAACAGTGGCTTTATCGCCTTCAATTGTCACTTTGGATGCAAACGTGGCTTGAGGAATATCACACAATTGAGCNAGGATTTGTCCGGTTTGACTGGAATCGTCATCAATTGCCTGTTTTCCCATCATGATTAACCCTGGATTCNCTTTCTCAACGATTTCAGACAANGCTTTTGCAACAGTAAGAGGCTCTATTTCTTCGTCATGCTGGATTAGAATGGCACGATCTGCACCCATGGCCAAACCAGTCCTTAATTGTTGTTGAGAATCATCCGGGCCAATAGATACAATTACGACCTCTGTTGCATTTCCACTTTCTTTGATTCTAAGAGCTTCCTCAAGGGCAATTTCATCAAAAGGGTTGATGCTCATTTTAACGCCTTCTGTGACAACCCCAGATTCATCTGGTTTCACTCTTATTTTGACGTTGTAGTCAATGACGCGCTTTATACAGACTAATATTTTTTCCATGTGTTTATTTTGTGATTGTTTTGTGAAGAGTTATATAATCAGGAGTATTCTGACTTAAAATAAAAGAAAATGACAGTTAAATTCGGAGAAGAAGAATCAAAAAGAAAATCTTAAAAATTGTCTCAATAATTGCGATCAACCTACTCGTCATTGGGTGTGCTTCAGACGGTGAGCTGTCCTCTGGAAATTCTGCTAATACCAATAAAAGACCATCGTGCTTCAATACTTCGAGCATCAATGATTACGAAGTTCTCGATAGAGGAAATCTAATTGTTTACGGAAGACCCAGAAAAAGAGCATACCATCTACAAATCAGTCCTCGCAGCTTGGATTTAGGTGGCTCAGACATGATTAGCTTTAGAAGCTGGACAGGCCGGGTATGTGGATATGCGGGGGATGAGTTAATCATACCTAGTGATATTTTCCAACCAAGATATTCCATTGTCAGTGTTGAAGAATTGGATGAGACAGGATTATACAACTTAATGGTTCAATTCGGTAAGGCTGAACCATTGGAGGAAATAGAGCCAAAGGTCACAGGTGAACCCGAGATCTCAAGGGAATTAGATAATGAAGATGAGGAAAACAATGACTGATAAAGAGAGCATCACTCAAATTGATCATGAGACTGTAATGGGTAAGATTATTTACCTTTCCAATAAGGAAGAAAGAAAAGGACAGGAAAGAGGGAGAGAGCACTTCATTATCAATAAACATGCAGATGGACACAGGAAGATTGTTGCCCATTGCGAAATTGATGATCGTCCTGCCGTAATGAGAGACATCACTTATTCTCTAGATGACAATTGGCTTCCCACAGACTGTTTTGTGAGAATCTCAGTAGATGATCAATTCATGGGATCGGGTTGGTTCAACTTTGAAGAAGGTTATGCAGAATGTGAAACAACCACTGCACTTGAAGGTCGAGTCAGTCAAAAGATGGCAACCGACGGAAGATTAAAAACATTTCAAAATCATGCCATTGCATGCGATGCTTGGCATTTAAGACTGTTTGATAGAAACAGGGACGAGAAGGTACAAAATTCTGGAGAGATACTTCTTTCATCCCCAGATCACAGAGGCGCAACCGGCCCCATGCTTTTTCCAATTACAATGAACATTGAGTATGTTGGCGAAGAAAAAATAACTGTCGGAGCAGGTACTTTTGATGCCCTACATTTTAGGTTCGTTGGAACTCCGGGATTACCTCAAGAGCATCCACCATATGATGTATGGTGTACAAATGATGGCGATTATCTCTTTCTAAAAGGAGCCGTAGGCGGATACATGCAAACTTACTATGAGCTTGTCGAGCTCTATTAGCAATTAGTTGTTAAAGTACAACATAATTGGTAGTCAACTGTCATATCTATATAGTATGATTTATCAGTTACTTTTTTATATTAACTAGGGGAGCATTTTAATGAAAAAACTAATAGTTTTATCTACTGTTTTCTTTGTGGCAATGAGTGTGGTTTTATCACCGGGCTTGTATGCACAAGATTCAATAGAAGAAATAGTAGTAACAGCTCGTAAGAAGGAAGAGAATCTTTCTGAAATCCCACTTTCAATCTCTGTATTTTCAGCAGAGGATATTCAAGAAAGTGGATTTAAGAATCTTGAGGATCTCTCACTACAAGTTGCTGGTTTTCAACATTCAGCACAAGGCGGGCAGGCACCTGGAAGGGTGAACTCACAATTGAGATTCAGAGGAATGAACGTTAACAGTTTATCCGAAGATCCCTCATTAAATATCGCAACAATGTTTGTTGATGGCATCTATGTAATTGGTGGCTATCACTCGATTCCATTGGAAGAGGTTTCACGTGTTGAGGTTGTTAAAGGACCTCAGTCAGCATTGTATGGTCGTTCTACCTTTGGTGGAGCAGTGAACTACATCACTAAAGACCCAAATACTGAAGAAACCGAGGGTG